>NZ_KV818008.1:0-62568 GCF_001814825.1 Corynebacterium sp. HMSC071B10
GGTGTCTACCTAACGGGGGTCAGGTCCATCGACGAAGTCACGCTCGGCACGACCAAAGCCGAAAAGCAACACATCGATGCCCACGCGATCCTTGAAGAACTCGACCTTGCCGACCATGAGTCCGACCATCCGCAAGCGCTGTCTGGTGGGCAGCGCCAACGCCTGGTTATTGCTACAGCGCTTGCTGCGAACAAGAAAGTTTACATCTTCGACGAACCCACGTCCGGTGTTGGCTACAAGCACCTTGTCGCGATTTCCCGAGTAATGCGTAAACTCGCTGACACTGGTGCCGTCGTCATTGTCATCACCCACGACGCTGAACTCGTTACCGAGGTCGCCGACCATAGCGTCCGCCTTGACCAGATCAACGCCTGCTAACGCAAACGCTCGCTCAGCCGAAAGAGAGGAAAGCGTTTCCGCAGGTCAGAGCTAATGCGCTATACACTCGCTAACGCAAGCGATTTTCTTGACCCCCTTGGGGCGTACGCGCTAACGCAAACGCCTACTTATCATTTTCGACGTCATAGTGGAGCCGGCGACGAGAATCGAACTCGCACTCTCAGCTTGGGAAGCTGATGTTCTACCACTAAACTACGCCGGCATCTGCCGCACAATGATACGCGCGACAATGGGGATACTGTAGCACCGTCCCTCCCTGAATCGGAAAACGAGCCTGCCGTATGCTTGTGGCGTGCTTCTTTCAGATCATGACATCCGTGACGCTATTGATTCCGGCCGCCTCGGCATCGACCCGTACGACGCTTCGCTGGTGCAGCCGAGCTCAATTGACGTGCGCATGGACAAGTTCTTCCGCGTCTTCAATAACTCGAAGTACACGCACATCGATCCGAAGCTGGAAATGCCGGATCTGACCACGGCAGTGGAGGTACCCGAGGGCGAGGCCTTCGTGCTGCACCCGGGCGAGTTCGTCCTCGCGTCCACGTTGGAGCACTTCACACTGCCCGCGGACCTGGCTGGCCGCCTGGAGGGCAAGAGTTCGCTGGGCCGACTTGGCCTGCTCACGCACTCCACCGCGGGCTTCATTGACCCGGGTTTTTCCGGCCACATCACCCTCGAGCTGTCGAACGTGGCGAACCTGCCGATCACGCTGTGGCCCGGCATGAAGGTCGGCCAGCTCGCCATCTTCAACATGTCCTCGCCCGCGGAAGTCCCGTACGGCTCTGGTGCGCTCGGCTCGAAGTACCAGGGCCAGCGCGGGCCCACGCCGTCGCGCGCGTACTTGAACTTCCGGTAGCCCTATTTTTCAAAAACAGCGGTTTTTGCAAAATAGGATCGCGTCTCGCGCTGCTTGTTTGCAACTTTGAAAAATACAGCGCCCAAGCCGCCCTACGCCCCTCACCCTGCCGTGTCCGACCCGACCGGGCATAATAGGCAGTTATGCGGATGACAGTAATTGGCACCGGATATCTCGGTGCAACCCACGCGGCATGCATGGCTGAACTTGGCCATGAGGTGCTGGGCGTGGACGTAGACCAAGAAAAGATCGATCAGCTCAAGGCCGGAAAGGTCCCGTTCTACGAGCCGGGCCTGCCGGAGGTACTTGAGCGCAACATGGCCGCTGGTCGCCTGGATTTCACCACCTCATACGAGGAGGCAGCGGCCTTCGGCAATGTCCACTTCATCGGCGTTGGGACCCCGCAGCAGCGCGGCTCTTACGCGGCGGATACTCGCTACGTGGAGGCCGTGATCGATTCGTTGGTGCCGCACCTGGAGGGTGCGCACGTCATCTTTGGTAAGTCGACGGTGCCGGTGGGTACCGCCGCGGCGCTGCAGGAGCGCGCAAATAACCTCGCCGCTCCGGGAACCACTGTGGAGATCGCGTGGAACCCGGAGTTTCTGCGCGAAGGCTACGCGGTCAAGGACACGATTGAGCCGGACCGCATTGTGCTGGGCACTCGCCCGGAAGATTCGCAGGCAGAGGCCATTGCGCGCGAGGTCTACGCGACCCCGCTATCCAATGACACCCCGTTCATCCTCACCGATCTGCAGACTGCGGAGCTGGTGAAGGTGTCCGCCAACGCCTTTTTGGCCACGAAGATCTCGTTCATCAACGCGGTCAGTGAGGTCTGCGAGATTGTGGGCGCGGACGTGACCAAGCTGGCCGACGCCATTGGCTACGACGACCGGATTGGCCGCAAGTTCCTGGGCGCGGGCCTGGGCTTCGGCGGCGGCTGCCTGCCGAAGGACATTCGCGCGTTCATGGCTCGCGCGGGCGAGCTGGGCGCGGACCAGGCACTGACCTTCCTGCGCGAGGTGGACGCGGTGAACATGCGTCGCCGCGAGCGCGTGGTGGACATAGCGCGCGCGGAGCTGGGCAGCCTGATCGGCCGCCGCATCACGGTCCTCGGCGCGGCGTTTAAGCCGAACTCGGACGATGTGCGCGATTCGCCGGCGCTCGCGGTCGCGGGCCAGCTCTCGCTCGCGGGTGCCGCGGTGCGCGTCTTTGACCCGGAGGCGATGGACAACGCCCGCCGCGTGTTCCCCACGCTGGACTACGCGGACACGCTCGAGGACGCGCTCGCTGGCGCTGAGCTGGTCATTCTCGCCACCGAGTGGAAGCAGTTCAAGGAGATGGATCCTGTCGCTTCGGCGAAGCTCGTGGAGCAGCCGCTGCTTATCGACGGCCGCAACGTCCTCGACGTCCCCACCTGGCAGCAGGCGGGCTGGACCATGCGGGCCCTGGGGCGGAACCTGTAGAACTCGCCGCTTCCGGGGTGCATGATGGAGGTATGGCTGAAGAAAAATCTGCACCCCTTGTCAAAGGCGCCCTCGGTGCCGCTGCGGCGGCGCTCGGCGGGATTGCCGTCCACGATCTGACGCAGCAGAAGTACCCAGTGCTGCGGAACTACCCGGTGCTGGGGCACATGCGTTACCTGCTCACGGATCTTGGCCCAGAGCTGCGCCAATACTTCATTGAGCGGGACTGGGACGGCCGCCCCTTCAACCGGGACCAGCGCAACGCCATCTACGAGCGCGCCAAGGGGATACAGAGCGAGACTGCTTTCGGCACGGTGCAAAACGTGCGCGAACCTGGCCACGAGTACCTGGTGCACTCGGTCGCGCCGGTCGCGCAGCCGGATGAGCCGCCGCGCACGCTCATCGGGGGCAAGGACTGCGCGAAGCCTTATTCGATGTCGCTGATGAACGTTTCGGCGATGAGTTTCGGTTCGCTGTCGCGCAACGCGATCCGGGCGCTGAACAAGGGCGCGGAACTCGGCGGGTTCGCCCACGATACTGGCGAGGGCGGGCTGAGTCCGTACCACATGGAAAACAACGGCGACCTGATCTGGGAGCTGGGTACCGGCTACTTCTGCGCGCGCACTCCGGACGGCGACTTCGATCCCGCACAATTCCGCGAGAAGGCCGCGAATGACCAGGTTAAGATGGTGGAGCTGAAGCTGAGCCAGGGCGCGAAGCCCGGCATTGGCGGCGTGCTGCCGGCGGACAAGATCACCGAAGAAGTTTCGCAGATTCGCGGGGTTCCGCGCGGGCAGGACTGCATTAGCCCGGCCCGCCACCGCGTCTTTTCCACGCCGACCGAGCTGATCGAATTCATTGCGCAGATGCGCGAGCTCTCTGGCGGCAAGCCCGCGGGCTTCAAGTTATGCGTGGGTAGTCGTCGAGAAGTGCTCGCGATCTGCAAGGCGATGCGCGAGGTGGGCACCGCCCCGGACTTCATCGTGGTCGACGGCTCCGAGGGCGGCACGGGTGCGGCCCCGATCGACTTCGAGGACCACGTGGGCATGCCGCTGACGCACGGGCTGATGACGGTGCACAATGCGCTCGTCGGCACTGGCCTGCGCGACCAGGTCAAGATCGGCGCGTCGGGCAAGGTCGCGGGCGGTTCGGACATCGTGATGCGCCTGATTCAGGGTGCCGACTTCACCAACGCCGCCCGCGCCATGATGATGGCGCTCGGCTGCATCCAGGCGCAGCGCTGCCACACCGGCAAGTGCCCCTCGGGCGTGGCCACGCAGGACCCGCGCCGCAACCGCGCGATCGTGGTGGAGGAGAAGTCGCACGCCGTCTACAACTTCCAGAAGGCGACAGTTGCGCAGGCCGTGCGGCTGATGGCGTCGATGGGGGTCAGCGACCCGGCGGAGCTTACCCCGGCGATGCTGCGCCGCAACGTCTCGCCCACCGAGGCACGCTCCTACGCCGAGCTCTACGAGTGGCTTGCGCCTGGCCAGCTACTCGACGACGCCCCGGCGTCCTGGGCCGACGACTGGCAGGCAGCCTCCGCGGACACCTTCCGCCCGGTGTAGGGCCGCAACGCCCGTGGTAGGCGGGCGTGCAAAAAGTTCCCGGGTTCGCCTTGAAACCGGGAACTATTTTCGGGAAAAGGCCCATAACATCAGGTCAAATCATCGATGGAAACTTCCCTGTCAAGGTTCATACGCTCACAGAAGTCTTCGTCGTGGCTGACGAGAAGAAGCGCACCTGCATAACTCTCAAGAGCGGAGACAAGCCAGTTCACGGTTGAGATATCGATGTTGTTGGTGGGCTCGTCGAGAAGCAATAGCTGCGGAGCAGGCGACGAAAGAAGAACACGGGCAAACTCGACGCGGAAACGCTCACCACCCGAAAGCGTTCCGATAGGTGCGTGGACAGTCTCATTCTGAAACAACAATTGCGCGAGTTGGTCCCGAATATACTGCGGATCAGCAGAGGCGTTAGCCTCCGAGACCAACTCCAAGACTGACCGGTTGGGGTCAAGAGCAATGCGCTGCCGGAGGTACCCCACATTCTCAATCACGTACCCCGCGCCTCCGTCTGCAACAGAGTTGAGCAGGGTCGTCTTTCCGCTGCCGTTCGGTCCAGTGATCCGGACACGCTCGGGGCCCACAACAGTGAGTCCTGGGATTTCCATAACGCGGGTTCCGTTCGGAAGCGCCGTTCCGGGAAGCTCAATGTACACATGTTGATCGTCGCGAACCTTGTCTTGCGCGTGACGATACTCAGCGAGAGACGACTCCACAGACTCGGCATGAGCCGCACCACGCCGAGCAGCAGTCTTCTCAGACCGATCCTTGTCCAGCCCCATCGCCATGCCAGGTTTACGATTGTTAGCAGCGAACTTCTTTCCGCGACGAGCGTCCCGCGCAATGCGAGTTTGCATCGCCTCACGCTCTCGAACCTGCCTACTGTGAATCGTCTTCTTTTCCCGAACCTCCCGCATCGCTGCATCTTGTTCATTGGCCAGAGCTTCACGGTAGGCGGAGTAGTTACCGGGGAAAAGTCGTAGCTTCCCGTCGTGAAGTTCTGCAATTTCGTCCACGGAATCCAACAAGTCGCGATCGTGGCTCACCACAATCGCAGGAACAGTGGATTTGGAAAGAGCGCGGATTAGCTGGGCTTTCGCTTCCGCATCGAGGTTGTTCGTGGGCTCGTCCATGACAATGAAATCGGGGTTGTCAGCCATGAGCGCAGCTAGTGCAACACGAACAGCCTCTCCACCGGACAGTGTAAACAGCGGCCTATCCAGGTTGAGCTCGAGTCCATGAGCTGACAACACAGCCCGAGTCTCTTCGGCAGCATCCCACCGGTCACCGATGAGCTCGAACAATTCGGGATTGAACTGGCCACCTTCGATGGCGCTGATTGCCTCGATGATTTCGGTGATCCCAAAGACGTCTGAAACCGTAGTGTCCAGTTGCAGTCCAAGATCCTGAGGTAGGTAAGCGATTTTCGACGGGCGCTCGACCGAACCAGTGCTCGGTTGCAGCTCGCCGAGGATGACCCTGATCAGACTCGTTTTTCCGGAACCGTTATCGCCGATCAGGCCGGTCAGGTGACTTGAAAAAATGGCGTTTAAGTCCGAGAAGCAGGGGGATCCGTTAGGCCACTCGAGGGAGACGTTATTCAGGGAAATAGGCATGCTCATTCAACTTTCTGTTTCGTGTTAGGCGGAAACACGGAACTTGAGCACGGCCTATTCCTTCCTTCGGGGACAGTTCCTCGTCGATATTATGACAGTGTCCGTCGGGGGTCAAGGGGTTTGCGCTGCTGTAAGTCGGGATAGGTGATGGTTTGAAGGTGGACCGCGGCTGACAGATTGCGGCGGAATCTGTCAGCGACCGGCAGCGGCACCCAACCGCCAACAAACGAGCCCTAGTGCTGGTGGTAATCGGCCAGGAAGTTGCCTAGGCGCTCGAGGGCGTTTTCCAACTGGGACGCCCAGGGCAGCGTCACTACGCGGAAGTGATCTGGTGTGGGGTAGTTAAACCCGCGGCCCTGCACCATCAAGATCTTCTCTGACTTGAGCAGGTCCAGCATGAAGCGCTCGTCGTCGTGGATGTTGTACATCTCGGCGTCGATCTTGGGGAAGCAGTAGAGCGCGCCCTTCGGCTCGACCACTGAGATGCCCGGGATCTCGCGCAGCTTGCGTACCGCCACGTCGCGCTGCTTGCGCAGGCGGCCGCCCTCCGCGGTGAGCTCGAAGATGGATTGGCGCCCGCCGAGCGCGACCTGGATCGCGTGTTGGCCGGGCACGTTCGCGCACAGACGCGTCCCGGAGAGCAGATCAAGCCCCTCGATGAAGCCCTTCGCGCGCCGGCGCGGGCCCGTGATGACCATCCAGCCTGCGCGGTAGCCGCACACGCGGTAGGCCTTAGACAGGCCGTTGAAGGTCAGGGTGATGACGTCGGGGGCAACTTCGGCCATGGAGATGTGCTGCGCATCGTCGTAAAGCACGCGGTCGTAGATCTCGTCAGCGAAGATCATCAGCTCGTGCTCGCGCGCAATGTCGGCGATGCCCTCGAGCACTTCGCGGGAGTAGACGGCCCCGGTGGGGTTGTTCGGGTTGATCACCACGATCGCCTTCGTCTTGGAGGTGACCTTGGAACGAATGTCCTCCAGCGAGGGGTTCCAGTCGTCCTCCTCATCGCAGGTGTAGTGGACAACCTTGCCGCCGGCCAGGGTGGAGGCGGCGGTCCACAGCGGGTAGTCGGGGGCGGGGATGAGGATCTCGTCGCCGTCGTTCAGCGCGGCCTGGGTGACCATGCTGATGAGCTCCGAGACACCGTTGCCCAGGTAGACATCGTCGATGTCGAGCGGCGGGAAGTCGTCGATCATTTCGTAGCGCGTCACCACGGCGCGGCGGGCCGAGGTGATGCCCTTGGAGGTGGTGTAACCCTGCGAGGTAGGCAGGTTGGCGATCATGTCGCGCATGATCACGTCCGGCGCCTCGAAACCGAAGACTGCGGGGTTGCCGGTGTTCAGCTTGAGGATGGTGTGGCCGTCGCGCTCCATCTCCTCCGCCGTGGCAGACACCGGGCCGCGAATGTCGTAGAAGACATTTTTCAGTTTCTCGGCCTGGTCGAAGTGGCGGTGCGGGCGCGGCTTCTTTGCCTTCGCCGGTGTGGGCTGCGGGGCGGATTCATCCTTATTTGTGGCCATACGGCCATGTTAGCCACGGCGACGGAACTTGTTCAGTGATTCCTGAGCAAAATTCAGGGTATCGCCGGTGAGACGGTCGATCTGTTCGCGCCGCTCCACCTTGCGTTGCGCTACGTCAAAGGCGCGGTCCGCCTCCAGCTCGAGCTGCTTCGCGCGAACGAGTCGGCGCTGCGCCCGTTCGATGTCGCGTAGCGATGGGCTGTACCAGCTATCCGGGCCGACCTTCATGACGTAGAGCAGGATGAACAGCACGGGCACCACGGCGAGGACCGCGGGGGCATTGAAGACTAAGGCGGCGGTGACGCTGCCGACCGTACCCAGCCAGAAGATCCCGGCGCGCGTGCGGCGGCCCGAGCGGCGCGCCTCCACCACCTCGCGGGCGCTGAAGACGGGCACGTCCTGCTGCACCTGGGCGACATCCGTTGAGCCGAAGGCAGGCCGCTGCGGCAGGTCGGCGAACAGGGGAGCGAGGTCCGTGCGCGTGACCGCGGTGGTGCAGGCCTGACAACGCTCGTCGTACTCCTGCATGCTCAGTCGGCCCTCGCCCAGCGCGTTGCCGAGCGCGGTCATGGCCGCGGTGCGGTCGGCGTCAGAAAGGCGCACGTGATCTGGCTGGCGGGCACTGGTCATGAGGGAAGCGAGCTCCTTTGGTTCAAACGCGCGTAGAAAAGGGCCGGAGATATCTCCGACCCTTCGAAGTGTAACACTCGCCTATGCGGCCCAGCGGGAATCCGGACCGGTCACGCGGTCGTTAAAGCGGGTGCGGGCCGTGTCGTACTCGTCCTCCGGCAGCTGGTAGAAGTACACGCGCGGCAGGACGCCCTCGACGCGGTTGAGGTAGGAGTTTATGAACTCCTCCAGCGCGGCGTTGTCCTCGACCGACTCGGCGTTGACGTAGACAAACAGCGGGCGGGCCAGGGGATATTCGCCTTCCTGGGTGGCGTCGCGCGCAGGGGCGACGCCGTCGACGGTGACGTTGTCGATCCGGTCGCGTACCGCGCCCTCGGTGGCCAGGTAGTTACCGGTACCCATGAAGCCGATGGCGTTTGTATCCTCGGCGATCCAGGTGGAGAGCTCGTCGATGTCGTCGGTGGCCTCGTAGTCCTCGCGGATGGTGTCGCCGCCGAGCACCTTGTCCTTGAACACCTCAAGGGTGCCGGAGCCGTCCGGGCGGCCGTACAGAGAGATCTCCTCGTCAGGCCAGGACGGGTCGATGTCGGACCAGGTGGTGACCGGGGAATCCTGCGACCACACGTCGTGCAGCTGCTCGACGGTGAGGTCGTCTGCCCACGTGTTCTCAGCGTTCTTCACAATGGTCACTGCATCCAACGCGATGGGCAGCTCGATGAACTCTACCCCGTTGTCGCTGCACTGCTTTTGAAACTCTTCCGGGATCGGCACGGAGGAGTCGTTGATGTCCGACGTGCCGTCACAGAAGTCGGCGAAGCCGTCGGTGGAGCCGTCGGCGGTGATGCGCACGTCCTGCTGGGAGCGCTCAGCAATGAACGCGGTGATCGGCTCGACGGTGGCGGAACCGGTGACGTGAATCGGCCCATCTGTACTCGGCTGGGCGTCGGTGTTGGATTCGCTGGAGCATGCACTCAGACCGCCAACGGTCAGCGCGAGTGCGGTAGTAAGTGCGAGGATGCGCGAGTTCATACCTGATCCTTCCCATGCTTCTTCTTCGAGGCTTCGTCGCGCAGCTCGCGGAAGAGGCTCAGCACGTCGCGCCAGCGGGGACGGGTCAGCTCGAGGTACTGGGGGATGTGATTGAGCTCCTCGAGCTGTTCGGGCGTGAGGCGCTCATGGTCGGCCTTTTCACGCTCCTCCAGCTCGTTGCGCAACACGCGGGACGTTTCCTCGAGCTCGTTGATCAGCTCTTGCAGTTCGGCGTTCGGCGCGTCCGCGTCAATCAGCTTCTGCGCTCGCTTGCCCGAGGTGGACTGTTCGGATTCGGGGTGAGTCATGGCAGTTCCTTAAGGGTGCTTAGAAGAAGACGTTGGTGATCAAAACGGCGAGGAGCGGGAGGGCGAAGAAGATGCCGCCGACCCAGATGAAGACGTACCACTTGTTCTTATCCGCCAAAGTGGCCAGCCAGTTCGCGCCCTTCGGGGGCAGTACGCGCAGGAATGGCAGCGTCATGATGACGAGCGCACCGAAGACGTTGAACATGGTGTGTACGAGTGCACCCTGCATCGCCGCCTCCGCCTCCACACCGGAGGCGGAGAAGGCGGCGATCAGGCCCGTGACGGTAGTACCAATGTTGGCGCCCACCACGAAGGGGAACAGCTCTGTGACCTTGAACTTGCCGGAAGCCGCCAGCGGGACGGTCAGCGAGGTCGTGGTGGAGGAGGACTGGACGGCGGTGGTGATGATGGCGCCGGAGAGGATGCCCGTGATCGGGCCGCGGCCGAGTGCTGCGTGCAGCATCTCCTGGGCGCGGCCCACGAGCAGGGCGGACAGCATCTTGCCGATGTAGCCGATGACCACCAGGATGAGCACGACACCGGCGACGGACAGCACGATGCCGCCCCACACGTCGCCCAGCGGACTGACGATGAGCGTGGCCAGGTTGACCAGCGGCTCCGTGATTGCGTCGACGCCGTTGCCAACTACCTCGAAGATGCCGGCGAGCACGCCGTCGCCCTCGCCCGCGAGCGAGCCGGCGAAGACGCCAGAGACCTTGGAGAGGAAGCCGGTGAAGATTTCTAGCGGGAAGAAGATGGCCAGCGCGAGCAGGTTATAGAAGTCGTGCACCGTGGCCATGGAGAATGCGCGGTGGAACTGCTGCTTGTTGCCGGACAGGCCGAGGGCAACCAGGGTGGAGGTCACCGTGGTACCGATGTTGGCACCGAAGAGCATGGGCACCGCCACCTCGAGCGGGAGGCCACCGGCAATCATGCCGACGGTAATAGAGGTGGTGGTGGAAGACGACTGCATGATGGCGGTGGCGAGGATGCCGACCGCCAGGCCGACGAAGGGGTTCTCGGCAAAGGCAAAGAGCTCCTTGGCCTGGTCGCCCGCCGCCATCTTGAAGCCGGCACCGATCATGCCGACGGCGTTGAGCAGCAGCCAGATAGCCAGGACAACCGAGATCCACTCGGCCGCCTTCTTCGCGCCGCCGCTCAACGGGAGCCAGCCGAGCGGGTCGGCCGGTGCGTCCTCGCTCTGTGCTTCCTGCGGCTCACTGTCTAGGTGGGGCTTGGTGGCGACGGTGCTGCCCACCGTGTCGCGTGTGACGTCTCTGCTCATCTGCGCTCTCGATCAACGTGTGTACAAAAACTCGGTCGTGCAGCACCATAGACGCCCGAAGCAGATTCCCCGTGTCTTCTCGGTTAACTTACAGCAAATTAAATACAGGCTCCCTAAGTATTTGTGAACTGGCTCTGGTGGAGCGCGTAGTACGCGCCCCGGCGTTTGAGCAGCTCATCGTGAGTTCCTTGCTCCACGATCCGACCGGACTCCATGACTAGGATCACGTCCGCGTCTCGAATGGTGGAAAGCCGGTGCGCGATGACAAAGGAGGTGCGCTGCGCCCGCAGCGCGTGCATCGCCTGCTGCACGAGCACCTCGGTGCGCGTGTCCACCGCTGAGGTCGCTTCATCGAGCACCAGGATGGTGGGCTGCGAGAGGAACGCGCGGGCAATCGTGATCAGCTGCCGCTCACCTGCCGAAAGCGCCCCGCCGTCCTGGTCCACCACCGTGTCGTAGCCCTCCGGCAGCGTGCGCACGAAGCGATCCACGTACGTGGCCTTCGCCGCAGCGATGACCTCGTCGTCCGTCGCGTCGAGTCGCCCATAGCGAATATTTTCCATGATCGTGCCTTCGAAGAGCACCGCGTCCTGCAGCACCATGCCAACTTGGCTGCGCAACGCCGTGCGCGTCAAGGTGCGGATGTCACGGCCATCGAGCTCAATCGCACCGGCGTCCACGTCGTAGAAGCGCATGAGCAGGTTGACCAGCGTGGTCTTGCCAGCGCCGGTCGGCCCCACAATCGCGGCGGTCTGCCCAGGCGCAACGCGCAGGCTCAGGTCCTGGATCAGCGGCTCGTCGGTGTACGAGAAGGAGACGTCGCGGAACTCCACCAGGCCTTCCGGGCTCTCGCTTATCGACGCCGCGTCGTCCCGCACGTCCGCCACCTCCTCTTCCGCATCGAGCAACTCGAAGATGCGCTCGGCGGAGGCAACGCCGGACTGGATCATCTGCATCATGCCAGCGAGCTCGCCAAGGGGTTGGTTGAACTGGCGTGAGTACTGGATGAACGCAGTGGCGTCGCCAAGCGTCATCTGCCCGCTGGCCACTCGCAGGCCGCCGAGGACGGCGATGGCCACGTACGAAAGGTAGGAGATGAACTGCATGAGCGGGTGCATCGAGTTGGCGAGGAACTGCGCCTTGCCTGCAGCAACGGCGAGACGTTCGTTGCGCTCGTCGAACTCGCGGTGCAGCTCATCGGTGCGGCCGAAGATGAGCGCGACCTCGTGGCCAGAAAACGCCTCCTCGACCTGGCCGTTGACCTCGCCGGTGGCTTTCCACTGCGCGGCGAACTGCTTCTGCGAGCGGGTGCCCACCACGCCCATGGCGAGAGCTGTGAGGGGGATGGACAGCAGCGCGACCAGCGCGAGCTGCCAGGAGATCACGAACATCATCGCGATGATGCCCACCACTGTGAGGACCGCGTTGAAGATCTGCGACAGTGCCTGTTGCAGTGCTTGCTGCACGTTGTCCACGTCGTTGGTGGTGCGGCTCATCACGTCGCCGCGCTGGCGCGAGTCGAAGTAGCTCAGCGGCAGGCGGTGCAGTTTTGCCTCCACGCGCTCACGCAGCTGGTAGACAGTGCGCATGGTCAGCCGGTTCAGGATCGCACCCTGCGCCCACATCAGTACCGATGAGAAGACGTACAGCGCCAGGATCACCAGGATCAGGTCGCGCAAGCGAGCAAAATCGATGCCCTCGCCCGGGCGCAGATCCATGGCCGAGGCCATATCTGCGAAGCGCTCCTGGCCGGCAGCGCGCAAGCCTTCGACAGCTTGGTCCTTGCTGACCCCGGCCGGCATGCGGCCTGAGATCGCGCCACTAAAGATCACGTCCATCGCCTGGCCCAGCACCTTCGGTGCCCAGACGGCGAGCACAACGGCTGCGATGTTCATCACGAACACTGCCGTCAGCGCGAGCTTGTACGGGGCGAGCAGGCCTACCAGCCGTTTCGCCGAGGGCCAGAACTGTTTCGCCTGCCGTGGTTCTTGCTCACTCATGCCTGTACCGCCTTCTGGCTCTGTTCGATTTCCCGGTATGTCTGGCTGGTCTTCAAAAGCTCCTCGTGGGTACCGCGGGCGACGATCTCGCCGGCCTCCAACACCAGAATCTGGTCCGCCCCGCGGAGCGAAGCGATGCGCTGGCCGACAATGATGACGACCTTGCCCGCGGTGTATTCGCTCATCGCGGCGCGCACACGCGCGTCCGTGGAGGCATCCAGCGCGGAGAAGGCGTCGTCGAAGAGGTACACATCCGGCTGTGCGACCAGCATCCGTGCGATGGAGAGGCGCTGACGCTGCCCGCCGGAGACGTTGGTGCCGCCCTGGGAGATCTCCATGTCCAGGTCGTCTACGAAGTCGGCCTGCGCCACGCGCAGCGCCTTCCAGAGCTCCTCGTCCGTGGCGTCAGGGTTGCCCATCCGCAGGTTGGAGGCAACGGTGCCGCTGAACAGCCAGGGCTTCTGCGGCACCATGGAGACGCGCTCGACGAGGTCGGTGCGGGCGAAGTGGGGGATGGGCGTGGCGTCGAGAAGCACTTGGCCCTCGGTTGGGTTGTGCAGGCGCGGGATGAGGCTGAGCAGCGTCGACTTGCCGGAGCCGGTCGCGCCGATGATCGCCGTGGTCGTGCCGGGACGTGCCGTGAAACTGATGTTCTTCAGCACGGGGGCCTCGGCGCCGGGGTAGGCGAAGGTGACGTCGCGGAACTCGATTTCGCCGCGGCGCTTCGTCGGGGTAGCGGGGGAGGCAGGCTCGATGATCTGCGGGTCGTGGCCGAGCACTTCGGCGACGCGGCGAGCGCAGACGATGGCGCGCGGCAGCATCATGAGCATGAAGGTGGCCATCATTACCGCCATGAGGATCTGCATGAGGTACTGCATGAATGCGGTGAGCGCACCGACCTCGACCAGGCCGTCATCAACGCGGTGCCCGCCGAACCAGAGGACCGCCGCGGTGGCGAGGTTGAGGATGAGCATGATGACGGGGAACATCGTGACGAAAACGCGGCCGATGTTCAACGAGACGCGGGTGATGCGCTCGTTGGCGTCGGTGAAGCGCTGCGCTTCGAACTCCTCGCGCCCAAACGCGCGGACAACGCGGATGCCCGCGATCTGCTCGCGCAGTACCCCGTTGATCGCGTCGAGGCGCTCCTGCATCGTGCGGAACATGGGCATGAGCAGGGCCGCGATGATGCCCACCACGACGGCGAGGGTCAGCACCGCCGTGACCACCAGCCAGGACAGCCCCGCGTCCTGGCGCAGCGCCATGATGATGCCGCCGACGGCCATGATCGGGGCGGTGACCATGAAGTTGAGGAAGAGTAGGAACGTCATCTGGATCTGCTGCACGTCGTTGGTGCCGCGGGTGATCAGTGACGGGGTGCCAAAGTGAGACATATCCTCCGGAGAGAAGCGGCTCACGTGGGCGAACACGGCTGCGCGGATGTCGCGGCCGGTGCGCATGGCGGTGCGCGAGGCGAACCAGATCGCCGCCACCGCCGTACTCACCTGCACGAGCGCGGCGGCGAGCATGACGCCGCCAGTGCGCCAGATGTAGGGCACATCGCCTTGGGCGACGCCCTGGTCGATGATCGCGGCGTTGAGATCCGGCAGGTACAGCGTGGCCAGAGTCGTAAGCAGCTGGAGGATGACCACTGCGAGGATCGCGGGCCAATACGCCGCGGCGTGCCTGGCGAGTAGGCGAGTGAGATGCATGGGCGCATGCTAGCACCTAAAACCCTTGACCTGCACCTTCTTAAGCGTGACAGGTCAACATGTCGATTTTGGGCCGAAAAATCGACACGTCGCGCGGACGTTTCGATTCGGTGTACATGTCGGGTTTATTCGCCGGCGCGGGAGTGACTGAGCATGTCGTCCCACTCCACGATCTTCTTGCGCTCGCGCGGGAACTTCTCGTCGGCCTCGCCCAGGGCGCGCTCCGCCTCGTCGAGCTTGTACCAGCCGGCCCAGGTGGCGTAGTCGATGCCGCGCTCGCGCAGCAGGCCGAGGATGTCGTCGATGCCGGTGTGCGACGGGGTAGCCAGCTTGCCCGCGTCCGCGTCGGCGAGCAGCATGTCGGTGGTTTCCTTCGCGTCCGACTTGGTGTTACCGATCAGGCCGACCGGGCCGCGCTTGATCCAGCCGGTCACGTACAGCTTCTCCTCGGGAGCAGCGCCGTCTTCGGCAGAGACGAGGACGCGGCCGCCGTCGTTCGGGATGACGTGGCGCTCAAGGTCGAAGGGCACGCCTTCGACGGGCTCGGAGCGGTAGCCGACGGCGTGGTAGACCTGCTGGGCGGGCCAGTCGGTGAACTTGCCGGTGCCCTTGATGCCGCCGTTACCGTCAAGCTCTTGGCGCTCGGTGCGGATGCCGGTGGTGTTACCGGCGTCGTCTACCAGGACCTCCACCGGTTCCTCGAAGAAGTGGATGTGAATCTTGTGCGGCGCATCGTCCGGCTCGCGCATGGCGTACTGCTCGAGCACCTGGCAGTTCAGATCGATGGACTTGTCCGCGCGGCGGACTTCCTCGCTGGCGGCGTCGTAGTCGATGTCTTCCGGGTCGACGAGGACCTGGATGGTATCCGACAAGTCCATCTCGCGCAGTTCCTTCGGGGTGAACTTGGCCTGCGCCGGGCCGCGGCGGCCGAACATGTGGACCGTTTCGGCCTGGTTCTTCTTCAAGGACTCGTACACGTTGTCCGGGATCTCGGTGACGGCGAGCTCGTCGCCGGTCTTGGCCAGCACGCGCGAGATATCGAGGGCGACGTTGCCCACACCAATGACGGCGACTTCCTTGGCTTCGAGGTTCCAATCGCGTTCGAAGCGGGGGTTGCCGTCGTAGAAACCGACGAACTCGCCGGCACCGATGGACTTGTCGCCGTTCGGGATGAGCAGCTCGCGGTCACGCACAGCGCCGGTGGACAGGATGACGGCGTCGTAGTAATCACGCAGCTCGTCGATGGTGACGTCGCGGCCGACGGTGACGTTGGCGATCAGGCGCAGGTTGTCCTTATCCAGCACCCGGTGCAGGGACTTGACGATGCCCTTGATCCGCGGGTGGTCGGGGGCGACGCCGTAGCGAATCAGCCCGAAGGGGGCGGGCATCTGCTCGAAGAGGTCGACGTGGATGTCGTGCTCCGCGTTGCGGAGGAGGAGGTCGGAAGCGTAAATGCCGGCCGGGCCGGCGCCGACGACGGCGACGCGCAGACTCATGTAAGGGGTGTCCTTTCGAGATAGGGGTCCGTTTAATATTCAACCAATATAGCGTATAGACAGCTTGGTCTGAAAGTTGGGGCGTGTCAAGGCCAGTGCTTCTCGACGCCCCTCCGTCCGCCCATTCGCGCAGCGCAGCAGGGGTATCTGCCAGTGAAAAAATGACAGACCGGGTGGTCTGATTTGGCATGGAGGGGGTTTGCGTGACGTCGATAAGCGCACTGCTCGGTCTGAACTGGAATACATTCACAATAAATACGCAGTTCAGCGCCCATGATTTTCCAAACGCTTGCCACAGACTGCTTGGTACGGCACACTCGACCGCACAACAAAAACGTGCCGCACACCATAGACCACTCGGTCTGTGCCACTAGGAGGAAAAATGACCGTATCGACCGCTACCCGCGAGGTGAAGGCCCGCGCCAAGAAGCCCGAGGGGCAGTGGCGCATTGACGGGACCGACCCGCTCAACCACGACGAAGAGGTTAAGCAGCGCGAGCCCGTCATGGAGGTCAAGCAGCGCGTCATTGACACCTACTCCAAGGGTGGGTTCGACTCGATCGACCGTGAGGACCTCTACCCGCGCTTCAAGTGGCTGGGGCTGTACACCCAGCGCAAGCAGAACCTCGGCGGCGAGCACACCGGCGAGGACAACTCGGTGCTGGAGGACAAGTACTTCATGATGCGGATCCGCTTCGACGGCGGTATCTGCACCACCGAGCAGGCGCGCGTCGTCGGTGAAATTTCCCGCGACTACGCCCGCTCCACCGTAGACCTCACCGACCGGCAGAACATCCAGCTGCACTGGGTGCGCATCGAGGATGTGCCGACGATCTGGGAGAAGCTCGAAACCGTTGGCCTGAACACCTGGGACGCCTGCGGCGACGTGCCTCGCGTGGTGCTCGGCTCGCCGGTTGCCGGCATTGCGAAGGACGAGATCATCGACGCGACACCGGCGATCCACAAGATCCAAGAGATCGTCACCGACGAGGAGTTCCAGAACCTGCCGCGCAAGTTCAAGTCCGCCATCTCCGGTAATGCGCGCCAGGACGTGGTCCACGAGATCAACGACCTCGCCTTCATCGGCGTGGAGCACCCGGAGCTCGGCCCGGGTTTTGAGTGCTACGTGGGCGGTGGGCTTTCCACCAACCCGATGCTCGCGCAGTCGCTCGGCGCCTTCATCACGCTCGAGCAGGTGCCCGAGGTGTGGGCCGCGGTGGTGCGCATCTTCCGCGACTACGGCTACCGTCGCCTGCGCAACCGTGCCCGCCTGAAGTTCCTCGTGGCCAAGTGGGGTGCGGCCAAATTCCGCGAGGTGCTCGAGACCGAGTACTTGGGCTATGCGCTTCCCGACGGACCGAAGGCCCCGAACAACCTCATCGACCGCGACCACATCGGCGTCCACGAGCAGAAGGACGGCAACGTCTACGTCGGTGTGAAACCCACCCTGGGCCACATGTTTGGCGAGCAGCTCATCGAGGTCGCCGACGTGGTGGAACGCTACGGTTCGACCTCCCTGCGCTTTACTCCGTTTAAGGAGCTGCTGGTACTCGACATCGCACCGGAGCGCGTCGACGCCCTGCAAGCGGACCTGGAAGCACTCGGCCTGTACGCCAAGCCCAGCGAGTTCCGTCGCGGCCTGCTTTCCTGCACCGGCCTGGAGTACTGCAAGCTCGCGCACGTGACCACCAAGTCCCGTGCCATTGAGCTGGCCGACGAGCTGGAGGAGCGCTTCGGCGACCTGGACAGCCCGATCACCATCTCGCTCAATGGCTGCCCGAACGCCTGCGCCCGCCACCACGTCTCGGACATCGGGCTGAAGGGCCAGACGGTGACTAACGCCGATGGCGAGCGCGTCGAGGGCTTCCAGGTGCACCTCGGCGGCACGGTGGGCGAGGGCGCGAACTTCGGCCGTAAGCTGCGCGGCCACAAGGTCGCCTCGACCGAGCTGACGGACTACGTCACCCGCGTGGTGCAGAACTACGTAGACAACCGCGAAGAGGGCGAACTCTTCCGCGATTTTTTGCTGCGCGCCGACGAGGAGCAGCTGCGATGAGCTTTCGCCGCGAACCGAACCCGAACCGCAACCACCCCACCTTTTGCCCGTACTGCTCGGGCGAGGGGCTGTGGCCGGACGAGCAGACCGATTTCGCGTGGAAGTGTGACGCATGCCTGCGTATTTTTGAGGTCAAGTTCTACGGACAGGACGACCCAGACCACGCGCCCGCGCCGGCTCCTTCGACGCCGCAGGCGCTGCAAGACTCACTCGCCCGACACGGTCATACCGCGGTGGTGCGAAACGATGGAGGCAGAAAATGATCAACCTTTTGCAGGGCGACAGCTCGCAGTACAACGACCCGGAAGTCAGCCCGGAAGGCCCGAAATCCACGGCCCCGCTGGATGCGGAGACCGCCGCGCGCAACGCGCAGCTTGTCGACGAATACGCCGATGCGCTGTACGACGCCTCCGCGGCAGAGATCCTCAGCTGGGCGCACGAGCACGTGCCGGGTGAGCTGGTGGTGACGCTCTCGATGGAAAACACCGTGCTCGCCGAGCTGTCCGAGCAGTATCTGCCTGGTGCGGACTTCCTCTTCCTGGACACCGAGTACCACTTCCCGGAGACCCTCGAGGTCGCCGATGCGGTAGAGCAGCGCTACTCCGAACACCGGCTGGTGCGCGCCACCGCGCAGCTGAGCCGTAAAGAGCAGGACAAGGTCTACGGGCCGAACCTGTACCGCCGCAACCCGACCGCCTGCTGCCGGATGCGCAAAGTGGAGCCGCTGGCGGTGCACATGAGCCCGTATGCAGGCTGGGTCACCGGCGTGCGCCGCGCAGACGGCCCGACCCGCGCCGAGGCACCCGCGCTGAGCCTGGACCGCACGGGCAGGCTCAAGATTTCGCCGCTGGTGACCTGGTCGCTTGCGGACACGGACACCTACATCGCCGACCACGACTTGATCGTCCACCCGCTCACCACCCAGGGCTACCCCTCCATTGGCTGCGCAACCTGCACGTTGCCGGTGGCGGAAGGGCAAGACCCACGCGCCGGGCGTTGGGCGTTCGCGCAAAAGACCGAGTGCGGCCTGCACACCGACTAGATCGAAAGTAGAAGGACCACATGACTGTTGCAACGAATGAGGCGCGCACCGCAGCCGGTACGCTCTCGCCGCACCTGAAAGACCTAGAAGACGAATCCATCCACATCCTGCGCGAGGTCGCGGGCCAGTTCGACAAGATCGGCCTGCTCTTCTCCGGCGGGAAGGACTCCTGCGTGGTGCTAGAGCTGGCGCTGCGCGCGTTCGCCCCGGCCGCCATGCCGATTGAGCTTTTGCACGTGGACACCGGCCACAACTTCCCCGAGGTTCTCGAGTTCCGCGACCGCATCGTGGAGAAGTACGGGCTGCGCCTGCGCGTAGCCAAGGTGCAGGACTGGATCGACCGCGGCGACCTCACCGAGCGCCCCGACGGTACGCGCAACCCGCTGCAGACGGTGCCGCTGGTAGAGACCATCGCCGAGGTGGGCTACAACGCCGTGCTCGGCGGCGCGCGCCGCGACGAGGAGCGCGCCCGCGCCAAGGAACGCGTCTTCTCCGTGCGCGATTCCTTCGGTGGCTGGGACCCGCGCCGCCAGCGCCCCGAGCTGTGGGACCTGTACAACGGCGCGACCCTGCCGGGGGAGAACGTGCGCGTGTTCCCCATCTCCAACTGGACGGAAGCGGATGTGTGGGAGTACATCGGTGCCCGCGGCATCGAGCTGCCCAGCATCTACTTCGCGCACGACCGCGAGGTGTTCAACCGCGACGGCATGTGGCTCACCGCTGGTGAGTGGGGTGGCCCGCGCGAGGGCGAGGAGCTTCAGACCCGCCGCGTGCGCTACCGCACGGTGGGCGACATGAGCTGCACCGGCGCTGTTGAGTCCGACGCAGCAACGATCGACGCAGTACTCGCCGAGATCGCCAATTCCACCCTCACCGAGCGCGGCGCTACGCGCGCCGACGACCGCCTGTCCGAGTCCGCCATGGAGGACCGTAAGAAGGAAGGTTACTTCTGATGACTGTCGCCCAAGCTACTTCCGCAACTGACCTGCTCGCCGCGCGCCAGACGCTGCGTCTGTGCACCGCCGGCTCCGTCGACGATGGCAAGTCCACTTTCGTTGGCCGCCTGCTGCACGACACGAAGTCGGTGCTCGCCGACCAGCTCGCCTCTGTTGAGCGCAGCTCAGCCGATCGCGGCTTCGAGGGCCTCGACCTGAGCTTGCTTGTCGACGGGCTACGCGCCGAACGCGAACAGGGCATCACCATCGACGTGGCCTACCGCTACTTCGCCACCGACAAGCGCACCTTCATCCTCGCCGACACCCCAGGGCACGTGCAGTACACTCGCAACACGGTCACCGGCATGTCCACTTCCCAAGTGGTCGTCCTGCTTGTCGACGCCCGCAACGGCGTCGTCGAGCAAACCATCCGCCACCTCACCGTGGCGAAGCTGCTCGGCGTGCGCACCGTGATCCTCGCGGTGAACAAGATTGACCTGGTCGACTACTCCGAGGACACTTTCACCCAGATCAAGGACACCTTCGAGGCGAAGGCCCACGAATTGGGCATCGAGCAGCCGATCGTGGTGCCGATCTCCGCCCTCAAGGGCGACAACGTGGTCGAGCGCTCCACCAACATGGACTGGTACACCGGCCCGACCGTCCTGGACGTACTGGAGGAGATCCCGGTGAACTCCGGCCGCGCGCTCGACCTGGACTTCCGCTTCAACATCCAGTACGTCCTCCGCGAGCACGCCAGCGACTACCGCGCGTACGCGGGTCGGATCAACGCCGGCACGATCAACGTCGGCGACACGGTCACCGCCCCGCACGGCCGCACCACCACCGTGGTGGGCATCGACACCTCCGACGGCGAGGTCGACTCCGCACGCGCCGGCCAGTCCGTCGCACTGCGGCTTGCCGACGAGATCGACCTTGTCCGCGGCGACCTGCTCGCCGCGGGGACACGCCCCGAGCCGGTGCGCGAGTTCGAGGCAACCGTGGTTGGCCTGTCGGAAAAGGAGCTCACCGCGGGCAAGGCCGTGAAGCTGCGCTACGGCACCGGCCTCGAGCGCGCCCGCGTGGTGGCGATCGAGCGCACCCTGGACATCGACTCCGCTGACAACGACGTCCTCGACCCGGCAGCCGTGGGCCTCAACGACATCGCGCACGTGACCATCCAGACCGCCGGCGAGCTGCCGGTGGAGGACTACGCCGCCCGCGGCGCGGTGGGCAACTTCCTGCTCATCGACCAGTCTTCCGGCAACACGCTGGCCGCGGGCCTGGTTGGTAAGCGTCTGCGCTAGGTGTGCTGCCATGGTTGCCCTGATTACGCTCTCGCACGGATCCCGCCACCCGCGGGCCCGCGCCGGAGTGCGCGCACTGACCGAAGTCGCCGCGCAGCGAATCGGGGCACCGTGGGTTGATGCCCACCTCGAGTTCGACCGTCCCGACCTGGAGGGCGCTGCATGCGAGCTCGCCTCGCGCGGCGCGGACCGGGCAGTCGTGGTCCCGCTGCTGTTTACCCACGCCTTCCACGCCAAAAACGATGTGCCCGCGCACATGCGGGCAGCAGGCGAGTTCCTCCCGCTCACCCAAGCCCCAAGCCTCGGGCTTGGCGAGGAGCTCGTCGACCTGCTCGCCGCGCAGGCGCTTGCCGACGCCCCACCGCACGCCCACCTCGTTGTCTACCCCGTCGGGACGTCCGATGCGGGGCAGGCGGCGCGGTACGAAGAGGTGCGTGTGGGCGTCGAGAAGCGAACCGGGCGCCCAACAGAAGTGATTGCCGCGACGCGCGGCGGGGCCCAAGCCCTCGCCGAGCGGGCGCGGGCCACCCCGATCCATCTTTTGCCGCTTTTTGTCTCCGACGGCCTGCTGCTCGATAAGGCGCTGGCCGCCCTGGCACCATTTCCCGAGGCCACGGCCTCGGGCCCCCTCACTACCGCGCTCGCGGACATCGTGGTCAACCGCTACCGCGCAGCGCTTGAAGGAGCACCTCATGTATAAACTCAGCACTCTCACGCTCATCGCGTTCGCGGGCCTTGCCGCCCAGCTTGTCGACGGTGGTCTCGGCATGGGGTTCGGTGCCACTTCCACCACCATCCTGGTCATGCTCGCTGGCCTGGGGCCCGCCGCCGCGTCTGCGGTCGTGCACACCGCCGAGCTGGGCACGACCCTGGCCTCGGGCGTGGCGCACTGGCGCTTCGGCAACGTGGACTGGAAGGTCGTGGCCGCGATCGGCGTGCCGGGCGCGGTTGGCTCGTTCGTGGGCGCGACGGTGCTGGCGCGGCTGTCGACGGAGGCGGCGCAGCCGGTGATGTCGCTGATCCTGGCCCTGATCGGCCTGAATCTGATGATCCGGTTTTCCCGGGGGCTCACGCAGCGCAAGCTCGCGGCGAAGCCGCACTCGAAGCAGTTTTTGGGCGGACTTGGCCTCTTCGGCGGCTTTGTCGACGCCACCGGGGGCGGCGGCTGGGGGCCGGTGACCACCTCGACGCTTTTGGCCGCGGGGCGCAGTGAGCCGCGCCGCATTGTCGGCACAGTCAACACCGCGGAGTTCTTGGTTACTGCTGCGGCGACCTTGGGCTTTGCCATCGGGATGTGGCACGACCTGGTGGCCAACCTCGCCGCCGTGGCAGCGCTGCTGGTTGGCGGCGTGATCGCCGCCCCGATCGGCGCGTGGCTGGTCTCCCGCCTCAACCCGGTCCTGCTGGGCGGGGTCGTGGGCACCCTGATTGTGTTCTTGAACCTGCCGAAGGTACTCGACGCGCTCGGGGTGCCGGGCGACGGGCTGTGGGCCGCGCGCGTCGCAGTGCTTGTGGTGGGTGTGCTGCTGTCCTGGCGCGGCGTGCAGCGGGCGCGCACCTCGCAGGCGAAAACGCCGGGTCCGGTGTCCGAGGACCCGCAGCGCCGCACAACGAAGGTGCACGCAGCCTAGCTACTTGGCAAACTCCTCGACGAGCGCTGCGTTGAAGGCCTCCAGGTCAGCCGGGGTGCGCGAGGAGATGAAGCCGGAGTCCACGACGACTTCCTCGTCGACCCAGTTGGCACCGGCGTTGACCAGGTCGGTCTTCACGTTGGCTACCGAGGTGAGCTTGACGCCCTTGAGCACGTCGGCGTCGGTAAGAATCCAGCCGCCGTGGCAGATCACGCCGATCGGCTTGCCTGCGGCCTTGAACTCCTTGACCAGTGCTACTGCCGGGGCGTCGACGCGGATCGCGTCCGCGTTCAAGGTGCCGCCAGGCAGGATGAGCGCATCAAAATCGGCGGCGTTTGCCTCGGCGGTGGTGGTGTCCACCTTCACCGCCGCGCCCTTCTTACCCTCAATCTCGCCGGTCTCGGGCGCGATGACGGCGGTGGTAGCGCCGGCGGCCTCGACGGCCTCCTTCGGCGAGGTCAGCTCAGAATCCTCGAAACCGTCGGTAGCAATAATTGCAATTGTCTTGCCGTTCAGGTCAGCCATGATGCTCCTTTGTCAGTGGGGTTTTCGCTTACCGGCCCCAGGGTAGGAGCGAACCCGCCCGGCGTGCCACCTATTCTTCGTCGGGGGTTGTGTCGCGCGGCACCTTCGTCGAGCCGAGCTCGGTGTCCTGCACGGGTTTCTTCTCCCGCTTGGCAATGCGGACCATGTGGTCGCGCACCGCGAAGAAGGCCTCCTTGGAGTCCAGCGTCTCACTCTGCGAGGTGGAGATCTGTATGTCGTCGGCGGTGATTTCGCCGGTGCGCAGCGAGATCATCTCGGCCCAGTAGCGGAGCCAGACGGCCACCACCGCGGCCACGGGCACCGCCAGGAAGGCACCGACGATGCCGAAGAGGGTGCCGCCGAGAGCGACCGCGAGCAGCACGATCGCCGCGTGCAGGCCCATCGCCTGGGACTGCAGGATCGGCTGGAGGATGTTGCCCTCGATCTGCTGCACGGCGATGATGAGAATGAGCACGAACACGGCGTTCATGAAGCCGTTCGACACCAGCGCAATGATCACGGCGAGCGCGCCGGCGGTAAAGGCACCGACGATCGGCACGAAGCCAGCGAAGAAGGTGGTCACCGCCAGGACCGGCCACAGCGGCACGCCGAGGACGAGCAGGCCGATACCGATGAAGATGGCGTCGACCGCGGACACGATCGCCTGGGTGCGGATGAAGCCGGACAGCGTGTTCCAGGAGCGCATGCACACCTCGGTGAGGTGCCAGCCCGCCTTCACGCCGACGTATTTGCGTAGCCACGGCAGGAAGCGGTCGCCGTCTTTGAGGAAGAAGAAGGTGAGAATCAGCGTGAGCACGAGCGTAGTGCCGACCGAGGCGATCGCGCCGATGCCGGAGAACACACCGGAGGCGATATTCGACGCCTGCCCGCGCAGCGCGTCGGTGGCCTGCGCAAACTTCTCGCGGATCTCATTCGGGTCAAGCACGGACGGATCAACCTGCTCGTTGACCCACGCGAAGATCTGGTCAATGCCCTGGCCCGCCTGCTCGTAGAGCTGCGTGCCCTGCTTCTTTACCGTCGGCCCCATCGCGGCGAAGATGCCGATAATGATGCCGAAGAAGCCGATCATCACAGTGAAGGTGGCCAGCGCCGCCGGGAACTTCTTGGAGCGCAGCCAATGCACCGGCGGCCACAGGACGGTGCACACGATCAGCGCGAGGAAGATCGGGAGCAGGCCCATCCACACGAACTTGAGCAGGTAGAGCACAATCGCGGTGGCAGCGACGATGATGATGAAGCGCAGTGCCCACGCGGCAGCGGTGCGCCCATCAGCAGCAATGACTTCGCCGCGGTCAATGGGCTCTTCGGAGAGCTCCTGAGCGGCGTCGGCCGGGGTGGGCATCATGTCGACTTCTTCGACGGTGGTATCGAGCGCGCCGACGAAGTCGTTAGGTTTCTTCTCAGTCCCCTTGCTTATTGTGCCAGACAGGCGGTAAATCGCAGAGGTCGGTGGGAGGTGGGTGCTGGATTCGGGGCGCTTGAATCATCCACGTTTCGGCCGATTGACGATTCATTGACAGATTAAGGGGGTGCCTAATCTAACAATGCCCTTCTTTCTGCTGGTCAGGTGGCCGTATGGCGTTTGCCGGGGCGACGTGACGTCGATAAGCGCTATGCCCTAGCCCTCGTTCCAGAATGCGTGTAGTGTGGGTCACACTGCGCCCCTAAGTAACGAAAGGAAACAGCGAAGTGACTGTCTACCCTAACCCCGGCACCGCCGGTTCGACCGTGAAGTTCCGCGAGCAGTACGACAACTACATCGGTGGCGACTGGGTCGCGCCGGTGGACGGCGAGTACTTCGACAACATCACCCCGGTGACCGGCGAGACCTTCTGCCGCGTGGCGCGCGGCAAGGAGGCGGACATCAACCTGGCGCTGGACGCGGCGCATAAGGCGGCACCCGCGTTTGGCAAGACTTCGCCGGCGGAGCGTGCGCTGATGCTGCACCGCATCGCGGACCGGATGGAGGAGCACCTCGAGGACATCGCGGTGGCTGAGACCTGGGAGAACGGCAAGGCCGTGCGCGAGACGCTCGCCGCCGACATCCCGCTGGCTATTGATCACTTCCGCTACTTCGCGGGCGCGATCCGCGCACAGGAAGGCCGTCTGAGCCAGATCGACGACAATATGGTGGCCTACCACTTCAACGAGCCGCTCGGCGTTGTCGGTCAGATCATTCCGTGGAACTTCCCGCTGCTCATGGCGGTGTGGAAGCTTGCTCCGGCACTGGCTGCGGGCAACGCCGTGGTGCTTAAACCCGCGGAGCAGACCCCGGCCTCCATCCTGTACCTGCTTGACCTGATCGGGGATCTGATCCCGGACGGCGTGGTCAACGTGGTCAACGGCTTCGGCGATGAGGCGGGTGCGGCGCTGAGTGGTTCCGACCGCATCGCCAAGATTGCGTTTACTGGCTCCACCCAGGTGGGCAAGATCATTAACAAGGCGGCCGCGGACAAGGTCATCCCGGTCACGCTGGAGCTGGGCGGCAAGTCGCCGTCGCTGTACTTCGAGGACATCTTCGCTCGTGACGACAACTTTAAGCAGAAGGCGATCGAGGGCTTCGCCATGTTCGCGCTGAACCAGGGCGAGGTCTGCACCTGCCCGTCGCGTGCGCTGATCCACGAGTCGATCGCCGACGAGTTCCTGGAGCTGGGCGTGAAGCGCGTCCAGCAGATCAAGGTGGGCAACCCCCTGGACACCGAGGTCCAGATGGGTGCGCAGGCCTCGCAGGAGCAGATGGACAAGATCACCAGCTACCTCGAGCTCGGCCCAAAGGAGGGCGCGGAGACGCTCACTGGCGGTGGCGTGAACAAGCTTGAGGGCCTGGAGAACGGCTTCTACATTGAGCCGACCGTGTTCAAGGGCACCAATGACATGAAGATCTTCCAGGACGAGATCTTCGGTCCGGTGATGTCGGTGACCACGTTCAAGGACTTCGACGATGCGATCCGCATTGCCAACGACACCATCTACGGCCTGGGTGCGGGCGTGTGGTCGCGCAACCAGAACACGATTTACCGTGCAGGCCGCGCGATCCAGGCGGGCCGCGTGTGGGTGAACCAGTACCACTCGTACCCCGCCCACGCAGCCTTCGGTGGTTACAAGCAGTCCGGTATCGGCCGCGAGAACCACCTGATGATGCTGAACCACTACCAGCAGACCAAGAACCTGCTCGTCTCCTACGACGAGAACGAGACTGGCCTGTTCTAGCGCCGTTCCACTCCAGTGCCCCGCCGCTTTTGCGTACCTTGCGCGCGAAGCGGCGGGGCCCGCTGTCTTCCTCCCCCACATAAAAGAAAAGAGTTATACAAGTGAAAAACACGCACGTCGCCGCCGCGGCCCTTGCCACCTGCCTTGCCGCCTCCGCGGTTGCTGCTCCAGCCGCCCAGGCCTACGAGACCAGGTACGACGCCGAGAATAACCAGTGCACCATCACCTTTACGGATAAGGACACTGAGCGGGTCAACGGTGCCTACTCCGTGCTGTTTGCCCGGCTGGGCGAGCAGGTCCGCGACAGCTTCGAGGGCGAGGAGGCGAAAGCCCAGGCCAAGACGGTGTGGGAGTATGGCCAGCGCAAGGACGTCAAGAGCGCGAGTGACCTGCCGGTGCCCGCGGATCGGAAGGTCTCCGACGCGCAGGCCGCGCTCGCGCTGGGCAAGCAGAAAGATAAGTACTGGCGCATGGTTGGCTTTCTCAACGCGTCGAAGAACGACGTGATCACCGAGCAGAAGATCACGATCACCCCGGAGAAGGCGCACGAGCTCGGCCCGCTGTACGGCGTGGACTTCGGACCCGTGGTCGGCGGCACTGCCAGCGGCGTTCTCTTCGGCACGAGCTTCGTAGAGTTCCGCGACGGGATCATCGACGCGGCCAAGACCCACGCGCCAGAGTTCGCCGGCCCGGTCGTGTCCTACTTCAAGGCGTTCTCCGACTGCGCCGAGGGCAAGACGCGCTCCAGCTCGGTGCTGCCGGCCAGCTCCATGACGTCGAGCCAGACGACGGGGCTCGGCATCGCGGGCGTGATCGTGACGCTCTTCGCGCTCGTCGGTTTGGGCTATGCCGCACGCCCGCTTATCGACGATGCGTTGGCCCAATTCCAACGCTAGCCCACCCAATTTCCCGCCTGTGACCTGCGGTAACAAAGAAAGTTGAGCCGAGTGGGAACAACTTTGGGGCGTGTGCCGTTGTAAAGATTGAGTGCGACAGGCTCAACTCCGGTGAATCATCTGTTACAGTGGTGGCCGTGAAGTTGAGTCACAGCACATCAACTTACTGATAAACCCCAGATACACAGGAGGAAAAGCACATGGCACGCGCAGTAGGTATTGACCTCGGTACGACGAACTCGGTTGTCTCCGTCCTTGAGGGCGGCGAGCCGGTTGTTATTGCAAACGCGGAGGGCTCCCGCACGACCCCGTCCGTCGTCGCTTTCGCGAAGAACGGCGAGGTGCTGGTTGGTCAGTCCGCGAAGAACCAGGCGGTGACCAACGTTGACCGCACCATCCGCTCCGTCAAGCGCCACATGGGCGAGGACTGGACCGTCAACATTGATGACAAGAACTACACCCCGCAGGAGATTTCCGCTCGTACGCTGCAGAAGCTGAAGCGCGACGCGGAGGCTTACCTGGGCGACGAGGTGACCGACGCGGTCATTACCGTCCCGGCCTACTTCGAGGACGCACAGCGTCAGGCCACCAAGGAAGCCGGCCAGATCGCAGGCCTGAACGTCCTGCGTATTGTGAACGAGCCGACCGCGGCCGCGCTGGCTTACGGTCTGGAGAAGAACGACTCCGAGCAGACCATTCTGGTCTTCGACCTGGGCGGCGGTACGTTCGATGTCTCCCTGCTGGAGATCGGTGACGGCGTGGTCGAGGTGCTCGCTACCGCTGGTGACAACGAGCTGGGCGGCGATGACTGGGATAACCGCATCGTCGAGTGGCTGGTAGACAAGTTCAAGTCCGCACAGGGCGTGGACCTGTCCAAGGACAAGATGGCGATGCAGCGTCTGCGTGAGGCTGCGGAGAAGGCGAAGATTGAGCTGTCCTCCTCCCAGCAGGCCTCGATCAACCTGCCGTACATCACCGTTGACGCCGAGAAGAACCCGCTCTTCCTGGACGAGACCCTGACGCGCACCGAGTTCCAGAAGATCACTTCCGATCTGCTGGACCGCACCAAGACCCCGTTCAACCAGGTGATCAAGGACGCCGGCCTCTCGCTGGGCGACATCAACCACGTCGTCCTGGTCGGTGGCTCCACCCGTATGCCGGCCGTGACCGACCTGGTCAAGGAGATGACTGGCAAGGAGCCGAACAAGTCCGTGAACCCGGACGAGGTCGTGGCTCTGGGCGCAGCCCTGCAGGCTGGCGTGCTCCGCGGCGACGTTAAGGACGTGCTGCTTCTCGACGTCACCCCGCTCTCCCTCGGCATCGAGACCAAGGGCGGCGTGATGACCAAGCTGATCGAGCGCAACACCACCATCCCGACGAAGCGTTCCGAGACCTTCACCACGGCTGAGGACAACCAGCCCAGCGTGCAGATCCAGGTCTTCCAGGGCGAGCGCGAGATGGCGTCCGCGAACAAGCTGCTGGGCTCCTTCGAGCTGGCAGGTATCGCTCCGGCACCGCGTGGTGTGCCGCAGATCGAGGTCACCTTCGACATCGACGCCAACGGCATCGTGTCCGTGTCCGCAAAGGACAAGGCCACCGGCAAGGAGAACACGATCAAGATCCAGGACGGCTCTGGCCTGTCCCAGGAGGAGATCGACCGCATGATCAAGGATGCGGAGCAGCACGCTGACGAGGACAAGAAGCGCCGCGAGGAGCAGGAGACCCGCAACGGTGCAGAGTCCGCGGCCTACCAGACCCGCAAGTTCATGGAGGACAACGCAGACAAGCTGCCGGAGGACCTGAAGACCCGCGTGACCGAGGCCGCAGATGCTGTGGACGAGGCGCTCAAGGGCGACGACCTCGAGGCTGTGAAGTCCGCGGTGGAGAAGCTGAACACCGAGTCCCAGGAGCTGGGCAAGGTGCTCTACGAGGCACAGGCCAACGAGGGCGCTACCCAGGCTGACGCGCCGACCGACGACAACGTGGTCGACGCCGAGGTTGTTGAGGATGACGCAGAGGAGTCCAAGGACTCCGACAACAAGTAAGTCAGGAAGTGGTGAAGGTTATGACGAACCCGAACCCGGAGATGCCGGAGGATCCAGAAGCCGTCACCCCGCAGGAGGCGGAGGCCGCAGCCAGCATCGATGAGGAGCTTTCCGACATCGAGGCCGCAGTTGCCGAGGACGAGGATGCAAGCGACGTCGAGAAGGAGCTCGCGGAGCGCACCGAGGATCTGCAGCGCGTGAGCGCGGAGTACGCGAACTACCGTCGCCGTACCGAGCGCGAGCGCGGCCAGATCGCCGAGCAGGCGAAGGCCAAGTTCGCGGGCGAGCTGCTGCCGCTTCTCGACGACCTCGACCTCGCCGAGCAGCACGGCGACCTCAAGGAGGGCCCGCTGAAGGCGTTCGCGGACAAGTTCCGCAGCGTGCTCGCAGGCCAAAAGGTCGCAGCCTTCGGTGCTGAGGGCGAGGCCTTCAACCCGGAGATCCACGAGGCGGTCCAGGATTTGTCCTCGGGCGGTGAGCAGGTCATCGGCAGTGTGCTCCGCAAGGGCTACACGGTCGGCGACAAGCTGATCCGCAACGCGATGGTGATCATCGCGGATCCTGCTGAATCCGCTGCGGCGGACGACGAAGCCTAGGGCCCAGCTTTAGGCACCCGGCCGGGGAACGAGGAAGCGATACGCACGCGGACTCTTCCCCGGCCATTTTTATAAAAATTTAGCTACGTACATCGCACTACAGTTGTGTGAAAGGAGGGTGCGAGATGGCTATGCAACAGGAATGGGCAAACAAGGACTACTACGGAGATCTCGGAGTGTCCTCGTCTGCCTCGGCGGCGGACATTAAGAAGGCGTACCGCAAGCTCGCACGCGAAAACCATCCCGACTCCAACCCCGGCAACAAGGCCGCGGAGGAGAAGTTTAAGCGGGTGGCTGAAGCGTACGACGTGCTTGGCAACGAGCAGGAGCGCAAGGAGTACGACCAGTTCAAGTCCATGATGGGCTCCGGCGGCTTCGGCCGCTTCGGGGGAGGTGGTTCCGGGTTTCCGGGTGGGTTTCGCACGACGCAAACAGACTTCTCCGACTTCTCCGACGTCTTCGGACACCCCGGTGCTGGACAAGCTGGAGACGGCGGCCTTGGTGATCTCTTCGGTGGCCTCTTTAACCGCGGCGGCGCTGCTGGCAGGAACGCTCGGCCGTCGCGGGGGGCGGACGTCGAAACGGAAATAACGCTCGACTTCCGCGAGGCGGCCAAGGGCACGACCTTCCCGGTGGAGCTCACCGGCGAGGCCCCGTGTACCACCTGCCACGGCTCTGGCTCCAAGGACGGGAAGACGCACCGGTGCGGCACCTGCTCCGGTTCGGGCTACGTGCGGGAGAACAGCGGTGCCTTCGGCATGGCGCGCCCGTGCAGCGAGTGCCAGGGCACCGGCGAGATTATCGAGGATCCCTGCACCACCTGCCACGGCACCGGCACCGTGCGCCGCACCCGCAGCATCACGGTGCGGATCCCCGCTGGCGTGATCGACGGGCAGAAGGTGCGCCTGGCAGGACAGGGCGAGGCCGGGCCGAACGGCACCCCGGCCGGCGACCTGTTCGTGCACGTCCACGTGCGCGAGGACGCGGTCTTTACCCGCTCCGGCGACGACCTCGAGGTCACCGTCCCGGTCTCCTTCGGCGAGCTCGCCCTGGGCGGCACCGTGACCGTGCCGACGCTGGAGAAACGCGTGCGCGTGAAGATCCCGGCGGGCACCCCGAACGGGCGCACCCTGCGCGTGAAGGGTCGCGGCGTGCCGCGCAAGTCCGGTCAGGCAGGCGACCTGCTCGTCACCGTCGAAGTGGCGGTGCCGAAGGACCTGGATGCGGCCGCCACCAGCGCGTTGCGCGCCTACCACCAGGCCGAGCGGGACTCCGGCTTCGACCCGCGCGCCGGGTGGGCCGGCAACCAGTAGGAGGTGGTGGAAATGGCGAAGGAGACAGAACAGTACTTTGTGATCTCCGTGGCCGCGGAGCTGACCGGCATGCACGCCCAGACGCTGCGCACCTACGACCGGATGGGCCTGGTCACGCCGATGCGCACGAGTGGCGGCGGGCGTCGCTACTCGCGCCGCGACATCTCGCTGCTGCGCCGGATCCAGCAGCTGTCCCAGGAGGACGGCGTGAACCTGGCCGGCATCAAGACGATCATCGAGCTCACCGAACAGATCGATGACCTGCAGGAGGAGCTCGCCGCGAAGCACGAGGAAAACGCCCAGCTGCGCAGGCGCCTCGAGTCGCGGCCCCGCGGCGGCGAGCTGGTCCACGTGCCGCGCTCGACCGCGGTGGCGATGTGGGAGCCCGCCGCTTCTCGACGCCGCCGTCGCTAGCCGCCGAACTCGATCGCCGCAGCGCCGCCGATGTGGCGCAGGTTGGACTTTGCCAGGTTGAAGAGGCGTCCGACGCCGCCTTCCAAAAAGGCGGTGCGGGCACCCGACTTGGTGAAGCCCTTCATCATGTCCCAGGTAATCCCCGGTGGCAGGGAAAGGGCCTCCGGGTCGGTGACGATGTCAACCAGTACCGGGCCGTCGTAGGCTAGGGCCTCCTTGAGCTTGGGCTCAAGGTCCTCGGGCTCTTCGATGCGGAAGGACTTGATGCCTGCGCCCTTGGCGATCTCGGCGTAGTTGACCTCTTCGTGGTCGGTGCCGAAGTAGGGCATGCCGGCGACCATCATCTCCAGCTTGACCATGCCGAGCGAGGAGTTGTTGAAGCAGATGACCTTCACCGGCAGCTGGTGCAGCTTGATGGTGAGCAGCTCGCCCATGAGCATGCCGAGCCCGCCGTCGCCCGACCAGGAGATGACCTGGCGATCCGGCTGCGCAGCTTGCACGCCAATGGCCATGGGCAGTGCGTTGGCCATGGTGCCGTGGAGGAAGGAGGCTGCCTCATCGCGCTTGCCGTTAGGGGTGAGGTAGCGCGAGGACCACACGTTGCACATGCCGGTGTCCACGGTGAAGTAGGCGTCATCGTCGGCAAGCTTGTCCAGCACGGAGGCCGCCAGTTCGGGGTGAATCGGCTTCTTCGATTCGAAGGCCTCTTCCGTGTAGCTCTTTACTACGTGCTCCAGCAGCTGGTAGTGGCGCTTGAGCATCTTGTCCAGGAAAGCGCGATCCGTCTTTTCTTCGACGTGGGGGAGGATGTTCTCGATCACGCTCTGCACGTCACCGACGACCGGGTAGTCCACCTTGGTGCGGCGGCCGATGTGGGCGCCGTTGATGTCGATCTGCGCGACGTTCTCATCCGGCAGCCAGTCGGTGTAGGGGAAGTCCGTGCCCACCATGATGAATAGGTCGGATTCTTCCATCGCGTCGAGGCAGGCACCGTAGCCGAGCAGCCCGGACATGCCCACGTCGAAGGGGTTGTCGTACTCGAAGTATATCTTGCCGCGGAAGGAGTGGCCGACCGGCGCCTTGATCTTCTCCGCTAGCGCGAAGACTTCCTCGCGAGCATCGCGCGCGCCATAGCCGCAGAACAGCGTGACCTTGTCGGCCTTGTTGATCGCCTCGACCAGGCGGGCCGCCTCGTGCGGGTCCGGGTAAACGCGCTTGTGCTTGCCCGTGGCGTAGACGGAGTCGGCGCTCAAGGGACCCTCCGGGGCGTCCGCGGCGAAGACATCGCCCGGCACGACCATCACAGAGACGCCGTGACCGGCCAGGGTGTTCTGCACGGCGTTGTGGAACACACGCATGCCCTGCTCCGGGTTGTGGACGACCTCGCAGTAGGAGGAGCACTCCTGGAAGAGCAGCTCCGGATGGGTCTCCTGGAAGAAGGAGGAGCCGATCTCCACGGTGGGGATGTGCGAGGCGATGGCCAAAAGCTTCGAGCCGTTGCGGTGTGCCTCGAACAGGCCTTGGACGAAGTGGGTGTTGCCGGGCCCGCAGGACGCGCCGCAGACGGCGAGCTCATCTTGGGCCAACGCGTCCGCACCGGCGGCGAAGGCGGCCGCCTCCTCGTTGCGCACGTGGACCCATTCGATGTCGCTCTGGCGCACGGCATCAGACAGCGGGTTGAGCGAGTCGCCCACCAGCCCGTAGATGCGCTTAATACCGAGTGTTTCGAGTTTTGAGACTAACGCTTGTGCAAAATTTTCAGCCATAGAACCTTTCCTTTGGTGATAGGTCACTGATGCCCCATAAATGCTACCTATCTTCTGGCGCGTCGTGTGCGCCTTGTGCGAGGGCAGACAGGAACGCAGGGTCTGTGAAGTAGTCGGTATGGCTGCCGGTCACGCCCTCCACGGCGGTGGCACCGTAGCCCGGGTGCGAGGGCGAAGCACCGAGCGCGGCGGTCGGTCCGGAGCGCAGCGCGAGGATGATGTCCTCGGGCGAGTCAACCACGTAGACCTCGGAGTCCGGACCGGCGAGCGTGAGATCGTCCACGCTGGTTCCTGCAACTCCGGCGCTGCCGACCAGCCACAGGTCGTCGACAAGCAAACCGCCCTCGGACGCGGCGCGGGTGGGCACGAGTGTGCCGTAGCTGTGCGCGACGAGGGTCTTCTGCGCGTCGGGGAAGCGTTCGTCGAGTGCGGCCTGAAAGCGCGAGAGGTTGCCCGCGCCGCGCCGGGCCGGCGTCTGGATGCCGGCGTCGGGCAGGTTGGCGGGCGGGCCGTAGCCCTGCCACACGACGACCGCGGCTCCGGTACGGGAGGCAATGCGCTGTGCCTTGTCGAGCTCGCGTCCCAGGTCCTCCGGTTTGCCGGTGTGCGTGCCCGCGACCATGGTGATGATCCGCGTCGGCGAGTGGGTGTCGCCGACCATGGCGGTCGTACTGCCGGGGCCCGCCTCCAGGATGGTCGCGCTGTGCTCGGCGATCGTGCGCTGCGTCGCTGCTGGCACGGTGGCGGCGTGGTCCGCGTGCAGCTCCTCGAGTGTCTGGTCGGGGTGGTGGAAGAGCTCGTCGATCGTGTGATGCGGAATATTCGTGCGCAGCGCGTCGCCCGCCGCCTCATCCAACACAAAAGAAAGCTGGTTGAGCCAGAGGATGATCCGGTAGTGCCCGTACCTCGCGGCGAGTTCGGCGAGCCGGTCAAGCCGTTCGTGCAGCTCGGCAGCGGTGTTCAGGATGGTGCGGATGCGGGTCAGTTCGGCGTGGTGGCTGCGCAGGGAAGTCTGCTGCGTGTGGATCCGGGCGATCGCGGCGTCGGCGGCGGAGCCAGCGAAACCCGTGGCATGCAGCGCCTGTGCTGCATCTTCGGCGTTGCGCAGTTGCTTCTCGACGTCCCCACGCACCCGCCCCAGCTCCCACACCGCTCCCCGAAGCTGCCCCGTAATGAGCGCGGGCTGGTAGGTCGCGCTATGCATGCTCGAGCCTCCCCGCGAGTTCGGCGTCGAGGCGGCAGGCGGTGTCGGCGAAGTCCGCGACTGATTCGAGGTGGGCGGCGAGCGCGCGCACGGTGTGGTGGATGCCCTGTGTAAGTTCCGTGTGCGCGCCTGTTAATGCGGCTGCGGTGTGAGATGGTTGGAGCGGGATTGCAGGATAGTGCTTGGTTTCCGGGATATAGTTGCGAGCTTTGGTTGCGGTCTCTTCTGAAATAACTAAAACGGTCATGTCGCAACCGTAATATATGAAGTATGGTTGCGCAAGGGGCCGCGCGCCGGGCTAAGTTATGGCAGGGTTGGGGGATGAAACTCGCGTGCATCCAGACCACCACCGGCCCTTCCGTGCGTGACAACGTGGCGCTTGTTACCCCGCTGATCCGCGACGCCGCCGCGGAGGGTGCAACGTTGATCGTGCTGCCCGAGGCGACGAGCCAGGCCTTCGGGCAGGGCCGCCTGGACACGCAGGCAGAAGACTTGGATGGGGAGTTCGCAACGCAGCTCGCCGAGCTAGCAACGGAGACCGGCACCACCATCGTCGCCGGGACCTTCCGCCCGGCGGATACCCGCGAGGTGGACGGCAAGACGATCCACCGTGTCTTCAATACCGCGCTGATCACCGGTGGGGGCGTGCATAAAGGCTACGACAAGATCCACACCTACGACGCCTTTAACTACCGCGAGTCCGACACCGTGCGCCCCGGCGAGGAACTCGTCCTCTTTGAGCACGAGGGAGTGCAGGTGGGCGTGGCCGTCTGCTTTGATATCCGCTTCCCCGAGCAGTTCCGCGAGCTCGCACGCCGCGGGGCCGAAGTCATCGTCGTGCCGACGAGCTGGGCGGACGGCGAGGGCAAGCTCGAGCAGTGGCGACTGCTCACCCGCGCCCGCGCGCTCGACTCCGGGGTGTTCCTCGCGGCGGCGGGTCAGGCGCGCCCCGACTTTTTGGAAAAGGCCGGGCAGGAATCCGGGCCGACCGGTATCGGCCACTCCGTGGTGACCGCGCCCGACGGCACTGTGGTTGCCGAGGCTGGCTACGGGCCCGAAACGCTCATCGTGGACATCGATCCCGCGCGCGTCGCCAAGGTGCGCAAGGCGCTGCCGGTGGTGGAGATCGAAGCCGCGACGACGATGCGGTAGGGGAGTTTCCTTAAAAAACTGCGCAATGCGCAGTTATTCGCGCACGTTTGTTCGCTCCGTGGTCGACCTTCGAACGCGCCCTGAGAAAACTGCGCAATGCGCAGTTTTTGACCCTCATGTGATGGTGGTGGCAGGGCTGGTTGTGATGTCTAAGAAGCGCTTTTATAACTCGCTATAAAACTCGCATTATCGCAGGTGGGAGCCATGATCGGGTGGCCTGTTACGCTTCCTTTTCAAACGTCCATCACCTAAAGGGAAGACCGCGAACATGACCACTCCCACCGACACTCAAACAGCTAACAAAAGCGCCATTTCTGTGGCCGAGGCTTCGCCCATCACGGACGAAAACATGAGCGAGCAGGAGGCGGTGCAAGCCATTGCCGATCGAATCGAAGCAACTTTCGGCGGCATCACACGCCATAAAGCCCGCCTCCTCTACGACATCGGAATCTTCGACTCTTTGCGCCTTGCCCGAAAATGTGGCGCGAAAACGACCGCAGGTTGGCTCATTCGCCGCCTTGGGATTTCACAAACCACCGCGCACGAGTATGTGCGTATTGCCCGGAAGCTCACGCGCCATCAACTACTCGCCGGTGCCTTTGCTGACGGGGCGGTGAACTACTCCAAGGTCCGGCTCCTGATGCCGTATCTGGCAAAGAATGATGAGCAACTGCTTATCGATATGGCGCGCGACTACACTTACCACCAGCTGGAGGCGGAGCTTGCGCTGCTTGAGCGCGATGATGAGGACTCCGCGAAGGCACAGCCGAAGTCGTACGTGCGCATCGCTGAGCGCAAAAACGGCCGTTTCGGCCTGTGGGCCGACCTCAGCCCCATGGAGGGTGCGCAGGTTGCCGCAGCGCTGAAGATCGGTGAGTTGGCCTACCATGACGTCGATTTACAAGACGTCGTCGGCCGTGATGTCGTCGATGAGACGCTGGACGCGATGCCGACCTCCTCAGGATTCGGCATGCCCACCGGCAGAGTGATGCTGGCCGCGTTCATGGGCATGGTCAACATCGTCCGCTCGCGCCCGAAGAATCCCCTGCGTACACCGGGCGCGCACGTCAACATCGTCACCACCGTCGATGGTGGGGCCTATCTGCCGGTGGGAGGGAGCGCGGCGTCGGCAAGCGTGGCTCATGCCGTGGCGAACGCGATGGTGCGGGTGAACACGGTCGACGAGAACGGGCTGATTCTCAACACGTCGCGAGCGTCGCGTCTTGCCACGGACGGGCAGGTCAACGCGCTCATGACCATGTGGGGCGGGGAGTGTGCGACACCTGGGTGTAATCACACAAAGTTTATCGAGGTCCATCACGTCCATGATTGGGCTACTGGCGGGGCCACCGACCTGGATAACCTCATACCGCTGTGTTCGGCGTGCCATTCGCTTGTTTCCGACGAGTACATCGAGATCAAAGCCGACGGGCCGGACTACCATTTCGTCTTCCCGGACGGGACAAGGCACGTCTCGATGAACTACCAGCGCCCCAAACGCGACGATACCGCGCTCACGCTCGCCGAATACAACGCGCTCGATGATCTCTAAAGCGCTCGCTGGCAGAACCAGTCGGGCTCGGCGTCGGGTGCGATGACCAGCGGTGCCGGTGCGCCGGCCTCACGGAGTGCGTCGGCCAGCAACGTGCAGCGCGCGGTCGACCCGCAGAGGATGAGGCGGCGGCCCCACCACGTGCCGGTCGCCGCGGCGAGGTGCTCGAGGGGAGCCCAGACGCGGCGCAGCCCCTCGCACACCGCGGGTGCCTCCGAGCTTTCTGGGTCAATGACCTGCTCGGCCACGCAGGTCACGGTGAGCCAGTCGCGGGCGGCTGCGCTGGAGGCGAGCGAGGCGAAGGTCTGCAGGTCGTAGAATTCGTCCTCGTGCTCGACGCCGATCATCAGCTCCACCTGCGGGCGCTCCGGGCGGTCCATGAGTTCGAAGACCATCGCTTTGGCGGCGGCGAGGCCGGTGCCGTCGGCAATCAGCAGGACGCGCTCGTTCGGGGAAGTGCTGTCTTCGGGAAACGGCACGGGGCCGTAGGCGGTGCCGAGGGTCACGTGGTCGCCGACCTCGACGTCCAGCTCGTCGCGGACGTGAAACTCCACCTGCCCCAGCTCGTTCGGCGGCAGCGCGGGCGCGAGCGAGTTCCACACGCCCTGGCGATCCGCCTGCATGACGGGGATGACCTGGCCGGCCGCGTACTCGAGCGGGGTGCTCGTTTCCAGGCGCACGATGCGGGTATCGGCGGCGCTGGGGCTCCCTGAGCTTGCCGACGCCTCCGTCACCGCCATCACTTGCGCCGCCGAAGCCGGGGGAACACCGTCCAGGTCCGCCTGCTCGATGGCCTCCTTCATGGTGTTGGCACCGCGGCGGATTGCGTCCGCTGTCTCGTCGCCGAGGGGGCGATCAATCAGTTCGGTAATCACGTCAATGTAGATCTCCGCTGCACCGGGGAGCTCGGTGGCAGGAAAACCAGTGCGGCGCAGCTGCAGCGCCCAGGCGCGGAGACCAGTGAGCACGGCTTCGTTGATTGCTTCCTGGTCGAGCTCTACAGCGTCTGTAGCGTCCTCGTCCGCGGGGACTTCGGGCGCCGGAGTGTGAGCGGCGTCGAACACCCACGGCGAGACGTCGCACCCGGAAACATTTCCGGCGGCGCGGCTGAGCGCCTTGGCGGGGACGCACACCATTTCGTGCGGCACCTCCGTCACGCCGACGGGGAACAGGCCGGGCGCTTGGGTGAACTCGGCGACGAAGTGGGTCCAGAGGGTGGAACGGGACAACGTTTCGTCGTTAAGCAGTGCCTGCGCGGCTGCGTTGGCGTCGGTGCGGAAAGAGCTCATAATTAACAGGGTAATGTGACTGATAAAACAGTGAAGAGAAAGGTGGGTAGCGGTGGAATTTACGCCCTACACAATGCTAACCGACATTGGCTGGATTTCGTTGCTACTCATCGTGGGCAACGTGCTGCGCAACAGGCTGAAGGTGCTGCAGGCGCTGCTTCTGCCTGCACCGATCACCGCCGGGCTCATCGGGCTTGTGCTGGGGCAAGAGGTGCTCGGCCTGATCAACTGGTCAGAGCATGTTGGTACGTACACGACGCTGCTGATTGCGGTGGTGTTCGCCTCGATGGCGTACTCGATGGAGCTCGGCGGCTCTGTGGCCACGGGCGCGCGCAACATGTGGGCGTATTCCACGTCGATGTTCATGGGGCAGTGGGGGCTGTTCATCCTGCTCGGCCTGTATCTGTTCGCGCCGCTGTTTGGTACCGAGCCCTGGTTCGGCATGATGCTGCCCGTCGGTTTCGTCGGAGGCTTCGGTACTGCGGCGGCGGTCGGTTCCTCGCTGGAGGGTATCGGGGTGGAAAACGCGTCGTCGATTGGCTTTACCGCGGCGACGGTGGGCACGCTCGTTGCCATCGTGGGCGGCGTGATCGTGGCGAACTGGGGCATCCGCAAGGGCAAGGCGGACCAGCTGCAGGGTGACCTTCCGCGGGAGCTGCGCACCGGCTACATCGATAATGAAGACGATCGTCCCTCCATCGGTCGGGCGACCACCAACCCGTCCTCGATTGAACCGCTCGCGCTGCACGGCGGATTCGTTGTGTTCACGGTGCTCATTGCCTACACCCTGAACAACCTGATCAAGGGGCAGTGGGAGAACGTTTCCATCCCGCTGTTCGCTATGTCGTTCGTGGTGGGCCTTGTTGGTCGTGGCCTGTTGAAGGCAGTGGGTAAGTCGAATTACCTGGACCGCGACACGATCACCACCATCTCTGGTGCGGCGACCGATTACATGATCGCCTTCGGTATCGCCTCGATTATCCCGGCGGCGCTGGCGGGCTACTGGCAGGCGCTGCTGCTCCTGTTCGTCCTCGGCACCATCTTCTGCGTGGTGTGGATGCTGTGGGCAGGCCCGCTGTTCTTCGGCGAGCACTGGCTGGAGCGCGGCATCTTCGGCTGGGGCTGGGCGACTGCCGCGGTGGCGACCGGTATCGCGCTGCTGAAGATGGTGGACCCGAAGCTGAAATCCGGCACGCTCAACGAGTATGGCGTGGCGTACGTGGGCTTTGCGCCCTTTGAGATCGGCATGACCATTCTCGCGCCGATTGCGGTGATCGCGGGCTTTGTCACCGGCTTCGGCTGGGTCTCCTTCGCCATTGCGGTGGGCGTGGTGATCTTGGCATTTACCTCGAAGTGGGTGCCAGTGAAGGAGCAAGCCGCGAGATCCAGCGGGGCTTGAGTCTACCCCGCGCAACTTTTTTCACGTTGAGTGGAACAGACTCAACTTCGGGTGCGTTATAGGGAGTAGACCGGGTAAACCGGTAGACAAACCATATAAATGAACGCACACGGAAAGGAGGATGCACCATGGCATCCTTTACCCCCACCACCAAGACGCAGGAGGCAATCCAGCAGGCGCTGCAGAAGGCCTCCGCGGCAGGGAACCCGGATATTCGCCCGGCGCACCTGCTCCAGGCAATTCTTACGCAGGAAGACGGCATTGCCGCCCCCGTGCTCAAGGCCACCGGTGTTGATCCGGACACGGTCGCGCGCGAGGCGGGCGAGCTGGTCGCCGGTTACCCCAAGGCGGAGGGCCAGAATATGGCCAACCCCAACTTCAACCGCGATGCGCTCAACGCGCTCAATGCGTCGCAAGAGCTGGCAGGGCAACTTGGCGACGAGTACGTGTCCACCGAAGTCCTCCTCGCCGGTATCGCCCGCGGCAAGGACGAGGCCGCAGAGCTTCTGACCAAGCGCGGCGCCACCTTTGAGGCGATTAAGGCCGCCTTCCAGTCCGTTCGCGGCAACAAGAAGGTCACCACCGAGGCGCCGGAGGATCAGTTCCAGGCGCTGGAGAAGTACTCCACGGACTTAACCGCGCGCGCCCGCGAGGGCAAGATCGACCCGGTGATCGGGCGTGACTCGGAGATCCGCCGCGTGGTCCAGGTGCTCAGCCGCCGCACGAAGAATAACCCGGTCCTTATTGGTGAGCCCGGCGTGGGTAAGACCGCGATCGTGGAGGGCCTGGCCCGCCGCATCGTCGCGGGCGATGTCCCGGAGTCGCTGAAGGGCAAGACGCTGCTCTCTTTGGATCTGGGCTCGATGGTCGCGGGCGCGAAGTACCGCGGCGAGTTCGAGGAGCGGCTGAAGGCCGTGCTGGATGAGATCACCTCGGCCGAGGGCGAGATCATCACCTTTATTGATGAGCTGCACACGATCGTCGGTGCCGGCGCCAGCGGCGAGGGCGCGATGGACGCGGGCAACATGATTAAGCCGATGCTGGCCCGCGGCGAGCTGCGCCTCGTCGGTGCCACCACGCTGAACGAGTACCGCCAGCACATTGAGAAGGACGCCGCACTCGAGCGCCGCTTCCAACAGGTCTACGTGGGGGAGCCGACCGTGGAGGACACGATCGGTATCCTGCGCGGGCTGAAGGAGCGCTATGAGGTGCACCACGGTGTACGCATCCAGGACTCCGCGCTGGTGTCCGCGGCCGAGCTGTCGAACCGCTACATCACCAACCGCTTCCTGCCGGACAAGGCGATCGACCTGGTCGACGAGGCCGGTTCGCGCCTGCGCATGGAGATCGACTCCTCCCCGCAGGAGATCGACGAGCTCGAGCGCATCGTCCGTCGTCTCGAGATCGAGGAGATCGCCCTGCAGAAGGAATCTGACGCGGCCTCTCAGCAGCGCCTGAAGGATCTGCGCCAGGAGTTGGCCGACCAGCGGGAGAAGCTCGGCGAGCTGAAGACGCGCTGGTCCAACGAGAAGGCCGAGATCGACAAGGTGCAGTCTGCCAAGGAGGAGCTCGAGCGGCTGCGCAACGAGTCCGAGATCGCGGAGCGCGAGGGCGACTACGCCAAGGTCTCTGAGCTGCGCTACGGCCGGATCCCCGAGCTGGAAGCACAGGTCGCGAACGCCGAGGCGAGCGCCAGCGAGTCGCAGAAGACCATGCTCACTGAGGAGGTTACCCCGGACGTGATCGCCGAGGTCGTGTCCTCCTGGACCGGCATCCCGGCGGGCAAGATGATGCAAGGCGAGACCGAGAAGCTCCTGCACATGGAGGAGATCCTGGCCGGCCGCGTCGTCGGGCAGAAGGACGCGGTCAACGCGGTTTCGGACGCGGTTCGCCGCTCCCGCGCCGGTGTCGCCGACCCGAACCGTCCGATCGGATCCTTCCTCTTCCTCGGCCCCACGGGCGTGGGTAAGACGGAGCTGGCGAAGGCACTCTCGGAGTTCCTCTTCGACGATGAGACGGCCATGGTCCGCATCGACATGTCCGAGTACGGCGAGAAGCACTCCGTCTCCCGCCTGGTCGGTGCCCCTCCGGGCTATGTCGGTTACGACGCCGGCGGCCAGCTCACCGAGGCCGTCCGCCGCCGCCCGTACTCGCTCGTGCTTTTCGACGAGGTCGAGAAAGCCCACCAGGACGTTTTCGACATCCTGCTGCAAGTCCTTGATGAGGGACGCCTGACCGACGGCCAGGGCCGCACTGTGGACTTCCGCAACACGGTGGTCATCCTGACCTCTAACCTGGGCGCGGGTGGCAGCCACGAGCAGATCATGGACGCGGTGAAGCACCACTTCAAGCCCGAGTTCATCAACCGCCTCGACGACGTGGTCGTCTTCGACGCCCTCTCGGCCGAGCAACTCGTGGGCATCGTGGACATCCAGCTCGGTTCGCTCGCGGATCGCCTCGCTTCTCGACGCCTCACGCTCCACGTCTCCGACGCAGCGAAAGCCTGGCTCGCCGAGCGCGGCTACGACCCGGCCTACGGTGCGCGCCCGCTGCGCCGCCTGATCCAGCAGGCCATCGGCGACCGGCTCGCGAAGGCCCTGCTCGCCGGCTACGTCCGCGACGGCGACACCGTCAACGTGGACGTTGCCGAGGGCGGCGAGCACCTCACCGTCGACGCGGCGTAGGGGCCGGGGCCGGGCGGCTGGCCGTTTCCGGGATGGCCGCCCGGCATTCGTCTACATGGAGCTAGCTCCGTTTGCATGCTGTGCCAGTGCAAAACCGCAGGTCGCGGTTCAGCTGGTCGGCCAAATAGAGCTAGCTCCTTTTGCGTGCGGTGCACAGGGGCACTGATTGCTAATGGCGCATCATCTTCTATTTGGAAGGAGCTGGTCTTTGCGGCCAACTTCAAGCAGACCATTCAGCCAAGGTCCTTGTTGGGGCAGTACAGGAGGTATATTCTCGTAGCTATCCAACATTTTGAATGGAGGTGAGCTTGCCATGACTAGGAGTACATATCCCGAACGACTGCAGGCAACTGTTTTTGTATCGGGCACAAGTCAGGCTGTAAGAATCCCAGCAGCATTTCGGATCGATACGGAAAATGCAACGATTGAGAAAGTGCCTGAAGGGCTTCTTCTTCGACCTTTGGGTGAAGACTTTGGAGCCGTGGTGTCACGGTTACGAGAGTTTCAGGAGGCACACGACATAAGCGACGGCCTCATCGATGAGACTGGCGATTTGCCGCTTGATCCCATTCCGGTGGTTAGCGACCTTGGTGCCACTGACCACCGTTAGAAGGAACGGGTAATGGGCTATTTGCTTGATACCAACGTGTGGATCGACATAGAACGTGGTAGAGAAGACCGACTCATTAATAAGGCTGCGTCCGTTTCGAATGATGACTTGCTGCTCTCAATGGTTGTCTTGGGGGAGATTGTGGCAGGGATCGAGCGATCTCGGAACCCCGAACTAGCCCGACGAACATACGACATCCTTTTTCATGGCCGTGCGACGGTAGGGATCGATGAAGGTTGCGCTGCAGCTTATGGGAGTATAAGGGCTCGCCTTTTGGACAAAGGTACGCCTATCGGAGCGAATGATCTGTGGATCGCAGCTCAGGCGGTCAGCAACGGTCTGGTTCTCGTAACAGCGAACACAGCAGAGTTCTCTCGGGTTCCCGGATTAGTGGTGGAGAATTGGCGATCAGGGTAATGGAAGCTGCGAGGATGGGGAATCCTCCACTGGGATGAGTTGCTTGGGGTGCCGCTGCGACGCAAGGATGAGGAGCGGCGTGCTGCGACACGGGGTCTTCGTCGTGCAGGTTTCGTCATGTAAGCGTGTAAGCGGGCACGTGGGGAGTCCCCGGGAGGAGCCCGAGGTCGTGTTCCGACCACGACGCTAAATGGAGCTAGCTCCATTTAGGCCGCCCACCGGTGCAAAACCCCAGGTCGCGTTCCGGCCACGACCCCAAATGGAGCTAGCTCCATTTAGACCATCCACAACCCCAAGCCACGCCCGGCCACCACCAGGCCCATAATCATCTACATGACACACCTCGTTCACACGCCGGAGTCGCTCAAAGACCTCATCGGCACCGCCCCCGTCTCCCTGGTCCCCACGATGGGGGCGCTCCACGACGGCCACCTCGCCCTGGTCAAGCAGGCGAAGGCCCTGGGCAACCCGGTGGTGGTGAGTATCTTCGTCAATCCGCTGCAGTTCGCGCCGGGCGAGGACTTGGACGCGTACCCGCGCACGCTCGCCGAAGACGTGGGAAAGCTGAAGACGGAGGGCGTCGAGGCCGTGTTCGCGCCCAGCCCGGAGACGATGTACCCGCACGGCCCGCGCACGACGATCCACCCGGGCCCGCTCGGCCAGGTGCTGGAGGGCGCGAGCCGTCCGACGCATTTTGCGGGCGTGCTTACGGTGGTGGCGAAGCTGTTCGCGCTCACGGGCGCCACGGACACATTCTTCGGTGAGAAGGACTACCAGCAGCTCGCGCTGATCCGGCAGATGGTCGAGGATCTGCACATGCCGGTGCGCATCCACGGCTGCCCGATCGTGCGCGACGCCGACGGCCTCGCCCTGTCCTCGCGCAACCGCTACCTCAGCGCCGCCGAGCGTCAGACCGCGCTCGCACTCCCCAAAGCGCTGCAGACCGGGAGTCTCGCGCAGGCCCGCTCGCTTCTCGACGCCACACCCGCCCTCACCCTCGACTACCTCGTCACCACCACGCCCGACCTGGGCGAACTCCCCGCCGGTTTCACCGGTGAGGCCCGCATGCTGGTGGCTGCCAAGGTCGGCTCGACCCGCCTGTTGGACAACGCGCCGATCCAAATTAGCTAGAAGGTGTGCTCCGAAGCCGGGAACTCGCCGGTGTGCACCGCCCGTTTGTAGGCGGCGGCTGCGGCGGTGAGATCGGCGCCGATGGTGCCGAAGCGGTGGACGAAGCGCGCTCGGTGGTCGCCTTCCGGCAGGTCGGCCATGTCGTGCCAGACCAGCACCTGCGCGTCGGTATCCGGGCCCGCGCCGATGCCGACGGTGGGGATGGGGCAATCGCGCGTGAGTTTCGCAGCGAGCGCGGCGGGCACCATTTCGAAGACGACGAGGTCGGCGCCGGCGTCGGCGACGGCGTTGACGTCGGCAAGCAATTGCGCGGCGCTCTCATCGCGGCCCTGCACCTTGAAGCCGCTCAGGCTGTCGACTGATTGCGGGGTGAAGCCGACGTGCGCGCACACCGCAAGACCTGCGTTTTTGAGTGCGTGGATGCGCGGGGCGATGCGTACGCCGCCCTCGAGCTTGACCATGTGCGCGCCCGTGCGGCGGATCATGTCGGTGGCGGTGCGGACGCATTGCTCGTCGCTGGCCTCGTAGCTGCCGAAGGGCAGATCCAGGATGACCAGGGCGTTGCCCGCGCCGCGGACCACGGCGGCGCCGAGGTAGACCATCTCGTCGACGGAGACCTGGTTGGTGGTCTCGTAGCCGTAGACCACGTTCGCCGCGGAGTCGCCGACCAGCATGCATTCGATGCCGGCCTGGGCGAACGCGCGGGCGCTGGAGTAGTCATAGGCGGTGAGCATGGCCCACTTCTCGCCTGTGACCTTCTTTTGTGCCAGGTCAGCGACCCGGACTTTCTTCGTAGGGGCAAGGTAACTCGTCACGCGGTCATCTTAGCCCGCCCAACCCAAAACACCCCCACCCACTTGACGCGCGCGGTAGGCTGCGAGGCATGCAGTACCCCACCACCATTCTCACCCGGGTGGCTATGCCCGGGGTGGAAAATGAGCAGTTGGCCGCGCACAACCTGGGCGGGAACCACTTCGTGGTGGCGAGCGTCCCCTTTGTAGACGTCTCGCTGGCCGTCGGCGACATCGTCGAGTGCGTCCGCGTTGGTGGCAATTGGCACGTTGACCGGGTGCTGGTGCGCGGCGGGGCGTCGACAATGCGCATCCTGCCGGAGGAGCAGCAGCCGCACGAGATCGCGGAGACGCTGCTGGCGTTCGGGTGCCGCGTGGAGATCGGCCCCGGTGGGATGCTCGCCGCGAGCATTGGCCCCGACTGTCCGATGGAGGGCATCCGCGAGTGGCTCGATGGGCTCGAGGCGGACGGTGTGATCCAGCAGGCTCCCGGCTACATGGCCTAGCCTGCGTAAAAGCGTTGGCCTGTGGGGTGAGCGCCCGCCGGTTACACTGGCAGCCATGAGCGTATTTGTCTCCGCGGAAGACCTCCGGCTGCGCATCCGCGCCGGGGAGAAGAACACCATCCTCGCGTCCCTGTGGGAGCCTGAGGAAGGCAAGGCCGTGTCCAAGTACCGGTCCGAACATATCCCGACCTCGCAGTTCTGCGACCCGGCCGCGCATCTCGCTGGCCTGCCCGGCTCGCGTAGCGGCCGCAACCCGCTGCCCGCGCCCGAGGTAGTGGAGCGGGCGATCCGCATGTGGGGCATCGGCCCCGGCCGCCCGGTGATCGCCTATGACCAGGGGAATTGCCTGTACGCGGCGCGCGCCTGGTGGGTGCTGCGGTGGATGGGCATCGAGGACGTCCACATTCTGGACGGCGGCTTCGCCGACTGGGATCGCCGCGGCTTCCACACGCTCGCGGGCCCCGGCTCGCCCGCGGTCAAGCGCCACGTGCCCACCCACCCGGGCAGCATGCCGACTGCGGAGATGTCGCAGGTGCGCGAGTTCGAGGGCCTGCTTATCGACGCCCGCGGGGCCGACCGCTTCGCCGGCCGCAAAGAAAACCTGGACCTGCGCGCAGGCCACATCCCTGGCGCGCTGAACCTGCCGGTCTACGACCTGTTCGATAAGGAGACGCGCACGCTGCGCTCGGTCGAGGAAATCCGCGGCCGCCTCGCCGAAGTAGGCCTGACCCAGAACACCGACCCGGCCGACGTTATCGTCTACTCCGGTTCCGGCAACCACTCTGCGCTGCTGATCGCGGTGATGGAGCACGTCGGCCTGCCGGTGGTCACGCACTACGTGGGCGGCTGGTCGCAGTGGAGCGCGGAGAAGTCCAACCCGATTGCCACGGACGTGTAACGGCCGCGCCCGGCAAGGCAGTAACATCAGTTCGCGATGGCACCTTTACTCATTGTTGTAGCGCTGCTCGTCATAGCGGCCGGAGTCGCGCTTTGGCTTAGCGACGCCCGCGAGCGCCCTTCCCGCGACGCCGCCGACTTTGTCGAGCCTGCTGAGGCTGTCGAGCCTGCGCGCGAAGCTGGACCTGCTGAGCCCGAGCCGGAACCGGAGCCTGAGCCGGAACCTGTCGAGCCGGAGCCGATTCCGGAGCCCGCTCCAGAACCTGAGCTGATTCCCGAGCCTGTCGAGCCTGAGCCAGAACCAGAACCGGAACCAGAGCCGGCTCCCGAGCCCGAACCGGAACCGGAAGCCGAACCTGGGCCTGTCGAGCCGACTCCCGAGCCAGACCCAGCTCCAACCCCCACCCCCAAGCCCGCCCCACGCGCGCACCGGAAGTCCGGCCTGCAGTTCCCGGGCGCGTCCCGCCGCGAGCGCAGGGCCTGGGCGGAGGGCCACGGGTTCTCCTTCGCCAAGCACAGCGATGAGCTGGTCGGAGAGTGGCAGCGCGGCGCTGCGGCTGCGGGCGCGACGCCGAAAGACATCGCCTCCGGCTCGATCTACGGCCACTCCACCCACGTCATGGACCTGGGTGGGGTGACCGTCATCGCGATGGACACCGGCCGGATCAGTGACGTGGTCGTAGATATGCGCCGCGAGGGTTTCCACGCGGATTCCTCCGCCGACCTCATCACCGTGACCGAGACCGAAGGCTTCACCGTGCTCGGCACGCACGCGGGTGCGGTCGAACGCTTCCTGGACGTGCGGGTGCGCACCGCACTCTCCTCGCTGCCGGAGGCAGTGACCGCCGCGTGGTTCGAGTCCGATTGGGTGCTCGCAGAGATGGATCGCTCCTCGGCCGCGGCCGAGTGGGACGCGACCCTTGCGCCGCTCGCCCTGCTTGCCGACGCTGCGCGGACCCTCCCGCCCGAAACCGCCGACCAGATCGAGTTCGGTTTCGCCACCCGCGACATGCCCGAGCAGACGCTCACACCGGAGGCACACGCGCAGCTGCGACCGGTCACGCGCCCGGAGCCAGAGGAGCCGCACGTGCAGCGCCCGGACGAGCCGCTCGAGATGCCGACCCGTGTCACCGGCGCGGTGCGCGGCCAGGTGGACTACAGCGACCTCGGCGGCGACGAGGTCACCGCGATCGCAGACGGCGCGCCGGAGGAACAGACCACTGATCTCACGCGTGTGCGGCGTGAGCAGGCACCGTCGTCGATTTTCGGCGACGCGCCGACGAAGGACCCAGAGAAAGAGGAAGAGTAGATGAGCAACACAGCAGACAAAGCACGGCTTGCAGACCTGGTCAAGGAGCTGGCGGTTGTCCACGGCAAGGTCACGCTGTCTTCGGGCAAGGAGGCGGACTACTACGTCGACCTGCGCCGCGCCACCCTGCACCATGAGGCATCTCGCCTGATCGGCGCGCAGCTGCGCGAGCTGACCGCAGACCTCGAGTTCGACGCCGTCGGAGGCCTGACCTTGGGCGCGGACCCGGTTGCCACCGCGGTGATGCACGCGCAGGGCCGCGACATCGACAGCTTCGTGGTGCGCAAGGAAGCGAAGAAGCACGGGATGCAGCGCCGCATCGAGGGACCGAGCATTGTGGGCAAGAAGGTGCTGGTGGTGGAGGACACGACCACGACCGGCAACTCCCCGCTGACCGCAGTGGAGGCATGCCGCGCGGAGGGCGCTGAGGTCGTCGCCGTCGCCACGGTGGTCGACCGCGCGACCGGTGCCGCGAAGGTGATCGAGGACGCCGGGCTGGAGTACCGCTTCCTGCTCGGTCTCGAGGATCTGGGCCTTGCCTGAGCAATCCGCGAAAGGCCCGACCGAATGGAATGAGGGCCGCCACGGCGTCGGGCCGTGGGAGGGCCCGCTGCCTGACGACGCCCGCCTGGACCCGGAACTCCTGGCCAATGGAGACCGCCGCAACGTCGTCGACGCCTATCGTTACTGGTCCATGGACGCGATCGTGGCGGAGCTCGACGCGCGCCGCCACCCGTTCCACGTGGCGATCGAGAACTTTGAAAACGACATGAACATCGGCACCGTAGTGCGCACCGCCAACGCCTTCCTGGCCAAAGAGGTGCACATCATCGGGCGTAAGCGGTGGAACCGCCGCGGCGCGATGGTCACGGACCGTTACCAGCACATCCACCACCACGAAACCGTGGCGGATTTCGCCGCCTGGGCGCGAGCGGAGGACATCCCAGTCGTGGCGATCGACAACACCCCGGGGTGCGTCCCGCTGGAAACGGCCGAGCTGCCCGAGCGTTGCGTGCTCGTCTTCGGCCAGGAGGGGCCCGGCATCACGGAGGAGACGCAGTACGCGGCGAGCATGACCTGCTCGATCGCGCAGTTCGGCTCGACGCGCTCCATCAACGCGGGCGTGGCCGCGGGCATCGCGATGCACGCGTGGGTGCGTCAGCACGCGGATCTTGGCCAGGCTTGGTAAACCCGTTGGATATTTCTCTGCAACATTCCGGCCTGCTCTGGCAATATAAAGATCGTACGAGCTCGTTGTAGGTGTTGGGAGCAGATGTGTCAGAACCCGCGTCGCCGTGGCCGCGGCGTGCCGATTTAGCTGAGCAGGCCATCCACAAGCGGCATTCGCAGAAGTTGTGGAAGATGCCGCGGACCAATTTGGCGGTAGTCACCTGGCCCCCGGGGGCGAAGGATCGCCTCTTTTGGCACTGGCATTACTGGTGGCAGGCGCACTACCTGGACTGTCAGGTGGATGCGGCGTTGCGAGAGCCGACGAAGGCGCGGCGGAATCGTGTGCAGCACACCCTGCGCGCGATGAACTACCGCACGGGCGGCAAGCTCACGGCCAACAAGTACTACGACGATAAGGCGTGGTTGGCGCTGGCGTGGAACCGTGCGTTGGCGCTCGAAGGGGTGCGCCGGACGAAGGCGCTGAACCAGCTGGAGTTCGACCTGCTCGCGGGCATCGACCCGGTCACGGGCGTGCTGCCCTGGCGTCGCGGCGAGACCTTCTACAACATTCCCTCGAACGGCCCGGCGGCGATCCTGTTCGCGCGTACGGGCCGGTTGGACAAGTCGCGGCAGGTGCTCGACTGGATTTTTGACAACCTTGTGCGTGAGAACGGCCTGCTCGAGGACGGCATCCGCATGCGCATGCACGGCCCGGAGGTGGTGGAGAAGATCTACACCTACAACCAGGGCACAGTCCTCGGCGCGAGCTTGGAGATCGCGCTGGCGCTTCGCGACGAGGTGGGGCTGGCCCACGACGAGCCGATCGATTCTTTCGCCAACTCCGAGCGCGCCGACGCCTCCGTGTTCTACATCACGCATATCCGCGCGATTGTGCAGGCGATCGCGCTGCACCTCGCTACCCCGCAGGGCGTGATCATCAGCCCGAAGTACGAGTCCGGCGACGGCGACGGTGGCCTGTTCAAAGGCATTCTGGCCCGCTACCTGGCCGAGGTCGCGGTGCGGATGCCGGAGGACAGTCGGGAAAACATCGCCACGAAGCGGGTTGCCGCCCGCCTCGTGCGTGCGTCGGCAGAGTCCTTGTGGCAGCACCGCCTCGAAGTCGACGGCTTGCCGGTGTTTGCCGCCGAGTGGACCGAGGATGCGAAGCTGCCGCACAACTACGGGCTGGGCCCGGCGAGTATCAGCGAAGCGGTCGGGCTTCTGCGGATTGATGAGCGCGATTTGTCCGTCCAACTGTCGGGATGGATGCTGCTTGAGGCAGCGGCAAGAATTCCCAATGCACCGGGGCTGTAAAAAGGGCATACTGGAACACGTACTACCTACCCGCAACTTTGGAGGTTTTTCCCCATGCCAATTGCTACTCCTGAGGTCTACAACCAGATGCTGGATAGTGCAAAGAAGGGCGGCTACGCTTTCCCCGCCATCAACTGCACGTCCTCTGAGACCATCAACGCGGCGATTCGGGGCTTCGCCGAGGCTGAGTCTGACGGCATCATTCAGTTCTCCCTTGGTGGCGCTGAGTTCGGTTCCGGTCTGGGCGTGAAGAACAAGGTGGCGGGTGCCCTGGCCCTGGCCGCATTCGCACACGAGATCGCCCAGCACTACGACGTGAACATTGCGCTGCACACGGACCACTGCCAGAAGGAGGTCCTGGACGAGTACGTGCGTCCGCTGATTGCTATCTCCCAGGAGCGCGTGGACCGTGGCGAGCTGCCGCTGTTCCAGTCCCACATGTGGGATGGCTCCGCGGTGCCGATCGATGAGAACCTGGAGATCGCGCAGGAGCTGCTGGAGAAGGCACGCAAGGCCAACATCATCCTCGAGGCAGAGATCGGCGTCGTCGGCGGCGAAGAGGACGGCGTTGAGGCAAAGGCCGGCGCGAACCTCTACACCACCCCGGAGGACTTCGAGAAGACCATCGATGCCCTGGGCACCGGCGAGAACGGCCGTTACCTGCTGGCAGCCACTTTCGGCAACGTCCACGGCGTGTACAAGCCGGGCAACGTGAAGCTGCGTCCTGAGGTGCTGGACGAGGGCCAGAAGGTCGCCGCGAAGAAGCTGGGCCTGGAAGAGGGCGCTCGCCCCTTCGACTTCGTCTTCCACGGCGGCTCGGGTTCCGAGAAGGAGAAGATCGAGGAATCCCTGCGTTACGGCGTGGTGAAGATGAACGTGGACACCGATACCCAGTACGCGTTCACCCGCCCGGTGGCTTCGCACATGTTTGAGAACTATGACGGTGTGCTGAAGGTCGACGGCGAGGTGGGCAACAAGAAGGCCTACGACCCGCGTTCGTACCTGAAGAAGGCTGAGGCCGCCATGACCGAGCGCGTCATCGAGGCGTGCCAGGATCTGCACGCTGTCGGCCGCTCTGTGTCGAAGTAAGCTTCAAGGCATCCCAAGCGCCGTCCCTGATCCCAGGGGCGGCGCTTTCGCGTGTCTGGGCAGCCGGTGAGGGGCTAGGGTATTGGTCATGGCCAAAGAGAGGATGAGTACGCGCGAGCGCCTGAAGCAGGTAGATAAGTCCCTGCAGTCGCGGGTGCTGCGGGTGCGCAAGCGGATGCTGCCGATTCTGCAGATCGGTCTCGCGTCCGGCATTGCGTACTGGATTGCGAAGGAAATTTTTGACCACCAGCGCCCGTTCTTCGCCCCGATCTCTGTCATCATCATGATCGGCATGACTGGCGGCGACCGGCTCACCAAGGCGTGGGATCTGGCTATTGGTTGTATCCTCGGCGTGCTGGTCGGCGATTTGTTGTTCTACCGGCTGGGGGAGGGCGGCTGGCAGATCGCGCTGATTGTCTCAGGCGCGCTGGTCATCGCGTCGTTCTTCTCCAAGTCGCAGCTGGTGAATAACCAGGTGGCGATCGGCTCGGTGCTGATTGCCACGATCATGCCGCCAGGCGCGGAAGTCACCGGCTTAGACCGCACCATCGACGCGATCATCGGCGTGGCGGTCTCCATGGCCACCCTCGCTGTGCTGCCGCAAGCCCCGATGCAGGGTGCCCGCGCCGAGATCGCGAAGGTAATGGGCATCTTGAGCTCAGTGCTTGACGACGTCGCGTCGGGCCTGTCCAACGGCGATCCCGAAATCATCGACGAGGCCCTCGAGTCCATCCGCGGCTCGCAAACCGACATCGACCAGATGGCCTCTGCGGTCAAATCCGGCAAGGAGTCCACGCGGATCTCCCCGTTCCTCTGGGGCGTGCGCCGCTACATCAACTCGCTGTCGCGCGTGATCCCGCCGGTGGATAACGCCGTGCGCACCACTCGCGTGCTGGCGCGCCGGGCGCTCGTGCTGTGCGAGGACAGGGACGAGGTGACCGAGGAACAGATCGAGTTGCTGGATACGCTCTCGCAGATCTGTCTGGAGTTCTCCGAGGTCTACGAGGTCGAATCTCGCCGTGCGCAGGCGATCGCGATTCCGCGCATTGTCAACGAGCTGCGCGTGGCGGGCCAGCGCGCCTCCATGGACGCGTTGCCCGAAGACGCCGTGCTCTCGGCCTACGCGATCCTGGCGCAGACCCGTTCGCTCATCGTGGACCTGCTGGAGGCCAGCGGCATGTCGCGCGAGTCGGCGGTGGCGGTGCTCGCCCCGACCTCGCACACGCCAAAATACCCGCCCGAGCTTTACGACGAGTAAAGCCAGGCGGGTACTGAAAGCGGTAAGAATTTACTTCTTGTCGCCGTCGACAACGCCCTCAACACCATCGGTGTCAAAGCGCTCCTTGCGCAGCTCCTCGGAGACGCGCTCGGTGTCCTTGACGGTGTCCTTCTCCAGGGAGACCTTCTCCACCGGGACGGACTCCTTGGTCACGTTCACGCGCTCCTCGTGCAGGGTGACGGATGCTTCCTGCTCGCCGATCTTGCCGTCGAAGTTTGCGCGGTCGGCGTCGGTGATCGGCTCGCGGACAACGCGAACCTCTTCGCGCTCGACCGGGACCTCGACGGTCTCGGTCTCGTTGACTACGTACTTGCGCAGGCGGACCTGGCCGGACTCAACGCGGTCCTTCTGTACGTTGAGCTGCTCCTCGGAGCGGATGATGGCGTCCTTGTCGGTCGCGGCAGCGCCTGCAGCAGCACCGGTACCGGCGGCACCAGCAGCGGCAGCGTCGGTCTCGACGTCACGGCGCTCGTCAGCAGCGGCACCAGCGCCCGCCGCACCTGCCGCACCAGCAGCGCCTGCACCAGCAGCAGCGTGGCGGCCGGTGTCGTAGGTGGTGACGTCCTTGGTCTCGGTCAGGCCGTAGTGGCGGTAGAAGGCATCCTGGTCGTCGGTGGTGAGGTGACCGTTCTCGTCCAGATCCGGTGCGTCCTTGATGCGATCCTTCGGGAATGCGAGGTGCAGCTCACCGTCGCGCAGGGTGTGGCCGCGCAGCGGGACGATGGAGGTGCCGGCACCGAACAGGCCGTGGTTGACGGAGACGAAGTCCGGCTGGCCGGAGGTGTCGTTAACGTAGACGTCCTGGACGCCGCCTACCTTGTCGCCATCAACGTCAAAAGCGGTTGCGTTTGCAAGATCTTCAATGCGATTGGTTGCAGTCATGGTGTGGAAAAGCTCCTTAGTGCTTCGGATTCATTCTTGGGTTCTAACTAATTGCTCCCACCCACCGCTAGCCGCGGGGGCGGTGTCGCTTCTCGCAATTCGGAGTGTGTGCTCCGCTGCGTTGCGAACAAGACCCAACGTAAGGCGGTTGCGGCAAACGTGCAGCGCCGCCGACCGCCCACTGGCCAAAAATCGCTGACCGAACATACGGACGGGTGACACATCTTCAAACCATCGGTACAATCGCCAGGCAAACCGGCTGACCTGCGAAAATGTCCAACTTGGACAACATGCGCTACTTGCGAGTCGCCCGCCCAATGTCTCGGCGAGGTAACATCTCGCTCACCGCCAGCGTAGAAAAACTCCTATGTGAGTTATCTCACATAGTCTCGGTGGGGCCCTTTTTCACGCTTTGGATGTCGCGCAAGTGTCGGTAAAAGGTCACCCGCTCGACCGTGCGTGGGCGGCGCACCCCGTCCAACTCCACGGTGATGGCCTCGCCACCGGATTGCAGCGCGCGCCCGGTGAGTACTCGCGACCCGTCCGTCTGACCCGGTGCCACGCCCGCCCCGCGCGTCAAACCGCGCAGCAGCGCATTCCGGCTCATCCGCTCCAGCTTCTCCGGCGAGCGCTTGGACACCGGCCCAGTAGTCACCAGCGGCGTGACGATCGGCGTGGACGCGATCCCCGGCGCACCGGCAGTCGGCACCAGCCGCGCGCCGAACTGCCCGTAAAAGCGCGCCGACGGCGCTTCGCCGCTGCGGTACACCAGGCGCTGCGAATCCACGACGATCTCGCCCACGTACTCCACATCCCCCTCACCCCGGTAGATCGCGGCCGCGCCAGCCACCACATCACCCGTATCGGTCCGCACGCACGGCGACGGCGTCACCGGACCTTCGGCGGCGAGAGCACGCAGTTCCTCAATATTCAGCCCGGCCAGCCCCCAGCCCACCGCAGCGGGGGAGTGCGTATCCACCGGCACGTACGCGACCTCCGCCCACAGGTAGTCCCCGCGCATCATTCGGGTAAGTACAGCGGCAAGCGCCTTGTCCGAGCCGGAAACCACAACGCGGAAACGCTCGCTCGGCTGCTGCGGGGCCGGGCCGGGCTCGCCCATGTGCGCGACGTTCGGCGAGGCCTGGATCTCGGCCAAGGACGGCGTGGGGTCCTCCGGCAGTACGTCCTTGGCGGCGGCGTCGAGAAAGCGTAGCTCCTTGCGCGAGGGCACCTCGCTGACATCGTGGTGCTCGGCACCGGGGATGGTAATTGTGGTTGCGCACGCGCAATGAATCAGCCGCATACGGGTCACGCTACAATAAGCGCGGATTACTGCCTATATAAGGAGTCAACATGTCCGCCATCGTCATTGTGGGCGCCCAGTGGGGCGACGAGGGCAAGGGGAAGGCCACCGACATCCTCGGCGGCAAGGTCGACTATGTGGTTAAGCCCAACGGAGGCAACAACGCCGGGCACACTGTGGTGGTCGGCGGCGAAAAGTACGAGCTGAAGCTCTTGCCGGCCGGCGTGCTGAGTGAGAACGCCACCCCGATTCTGGGCAACGGCGTGGTGGTGAACCTGCAGGCGCTCTTCGAGGAGATCGACGGGCTTGAGGCCCGCGGCGCGAACGCCTCCCGCCTGCGCATCTCGGGCAACGCGCACATGGTCGCCCCGTACCACCAGACCCTGGACCGGGTGCAGGAGCGCTTCTTGGGCAAGCGCGCGATCGGCACTACCGGCCGCGGCATCGGCCCCACCTACGCCGATAAGGTCGCGCGTGTCGGCCTGCGCGTGCAGGACATTTTCGATGAGTCGATCCTGCGCCAGAAAATCGAGTCCGCACTCGATGTGAAGAACCAGATGCTGGTCAAGATGTACAACCGCAAGGCCATCGAGCCGGACGAGGTGATGGACTACTTCATGTCCTACGCCGACCGTCTCAAGCCGATGGTCATCGACGCGGAGTACACGCTGAACAAGGCACTCGACGAAGGCAAGCACGTGCTCATGGAGGGCGGCCAGGCCACCATGCTGGACGTGGACCACGGCACCTACCCGTTCGTCACCTCCTCCAACCCCACCGCCGGCGGCGCCTGTGTGGGCGCGGGCATCGGCCCGACGAAGATCACTGCCTCCCTAGGCATCGTGAAGGCCTACACCACGCGCGTGGGCGCGGGCCCGTTCCCCACGGAGCTCTTTGATAAGTGGGGCGACTACCTGCAGGAGGTCGGCGGTGAGGTCGGCGTGAATACCGGCCGCAAGCGTCGCTGCGGCTGGTACGACTCGGTGATCGCCCGCTACGCCGCGCGCGTCAACGGCTTCACCGATTACTTCCTTACCAAGCTCGACGTGCTCACCGGCATCGGTGAGATCCCCATCTGTGTGGCTTACGACGTCGACGGCGAGCGCTTCGATGAGATGCCACTGACCCAGTCTCAGTTCCACCACGCCGAGCCCATTTTCGAGACCATGCCGGCGTGGGACGAGGACATCACCGGCTGTACCTCCTTCGACGAGCTTCCGCAGAAGGCCAAGGACTACGTGCTGCGCCTCGAGGAGCTCTCGGGCGCGCCGATGAGTTACATCGGTGTAGGCCCGGGCCGCGACCAGACCATCGTGCGCAACGACGTACTCGCCCGCTAACCCAGCGGCGTTTTCCCAGCGCGCCTGTTTGCCCGGGGCAATGTCGAGGCATAGAGTATGCGCCTATGACTACGGCGAAGCGCTCCAAGGTGCTGATTCTGGGCACGTCTGAGGTGGAGGAGGAGCTTGCGTCCTCGTTCCGCCACCTGGGCTATGAGGTGCAGGTGGGCACCTTCGCCCAGGGCGCGCCGGGGGCGATGACCCCGGACATCACCGTGGCAGGGGAGGACACCGACCTGGCCAAGCTGCGCGAGCTGGTGGAGACCACCGGCTGCGAGCTTTTCCCCACGGTGGAGGCCTGCCGCATGACCCGTAATCGCGAGGGCGTGCGCCGCACCGCGGCCGAGGAGCTCGGCTTGCCGACGATGGCGTACCAGTTCGCCGACTCCCTCGAAGCCCTCGAGGCGTGTGCCGAGCAGGTCGGCTACCCACTGGTGGTCAAACCAGGCCGCTCGACCGCGGGCGAGGGCCAATCCGTCGTGCGCGAGCCAAAAGAGTTGCGCGCCGCGTGGACGAAGGCGCACGCCGCCTCCGAGTCCGAATCCGGCGAGACCGAGCCGGTGGCGGTGGAACAGTACATCGACTTCGACTACGAGGTCACCATCCTCACGGCTCGCTCCATCGATCCGGCGACCGGTGAGCTGGCCACGTGGTTCTGCGAGCCCATCGGCACCCGCCACGCGAACGGCAAACTCGTAGAGACCTGGCAGCCCGCAGCGCTCTCCCAGGCGGCCGCCGATAACGCGCGTTCGATCGCAGCGCGCATCAGCGGGGCCATCGCGGGCCGCGGCGTGTACTCGATTGAGCTGTTTGTCGACGGCGACGAGGTCTACTTCTCCCAGGCCACCCCACGCCCCGACGCCGACGGCCTGCTCACCCGCGGCACGCAGCGCGTAGACCAGTTCGACCTGCATGCACGAGCCACCGCGGGCCTGCCTATCGACGTCACGCTCACCTCCCCCGGCGCCGCCACCTTCCTCCACGGCGTGAACCCCACTACCGACCAGATCGCGCAGGCAATGGCGGTAGAGGAAGTCACGGTCCAGGTACATGAAGACACTGTCATGGTGCTGGCAACTGCGGACACCGTAGACGAGGCGCGTGCTCGCGCGGCAGAAGCTGCGGGCTACCTGGAAGTGGGGGAGTAACCCCGTTGCTCGGGGGCTTTGACCCATTCCGTACCCCATGCCGGGGGTAAAAACCGGCTGTGATGGCTATTCATAGAATAATTTAATTTTGCTCGCCTCTGAAAATATGGACGTTCGTAACAGGACTGACCGATAATGGTGTTGGGGTGATCGCGGAGAGTGCTGGATGTGGCTTTTTTAGGGCTTAGCTTCTGGAAAGTGACTGAATGTGTGACTTGAGGCTTGCGGAGATGGCTATTCAGGGCGGGGCAGGATCTTACAGTTCGAACCCTAAGTAAAAGAAAGCTGAGTGTTGACCTGGCCTCTGTCGCGGAATGGTTGCCTATGCTGCTGGGGAGCTTTTGAGTGATTTGGGTGAAGATTCCGGGCTGTGGCGGGGTGAAAGCGCAACTCAGTCGTAGCGTATCTGCTTTTGACGCTACAGCTTTGGCGGGGAGTTTGAACCTGAGACCGTACTTGGGGCTGAAAAACTACTGGATAGGTGGCAGGCGATTTTTACTAGATTTGGAGGTGTGAAAGTCGGTGTGGATGTGTCCGCTAATGGCTGACCTGGGTGTTCGCCCTCCGTGCCTTCGGACTTTCTCTTTGTTCAGAACATCTTTGTGGAAGGAAGACTTCACAGCATGAAGAATCAAAAGGTTTCCCGCCGTCGCGGGACTTCTATTGCCGCAGCGGCGCTTTCGCTTGCGCTTGTTGCTCCTTTTGCGCAGCCGATCGCAGCTCCGAATACCGTTCAGGTGGCTCACGCTGCTGAAATTACCGACGCCGACGGTAACTACATTCCTGCGGATGCCGGGCGAATCTACGACAACGGTGAGAACGACGGCCTGCTCTATGTCGGCCTTGTACCGGAGTTTGTGGATGCACAGCAAAACGATCCGCAGTACGTATTCAAGATTCCGCATCTGAGGAAGATTGTTTGGAACGCCGGTAAGACCCCGGATGGGGATGCGGATGCGAACGGTCAGTTCATCCGCTTCCGTGATGAGGCTCTCTACTCCCAGATCGCCCGCATTGAGCTGGTGGGTGTGAATGGTGACCAACAGGGTTCATTTGCCAAGCGTGACCCAAACGGCTCTGAGTGGGGACTGAAGTTCGAAGACGCTAAGAACTTTCCTGGCGCATCTGGCGTCCCGTATGCGTCCTACATTCAGATCTTCTTGAAGGATGGCAAGAAGATTGAGGATCTTGACCTTCCAGCAGAGGGTTCGCAGGTTGACTACTACTGGATTCGCAAGGATGGTCGAATCCACAATAACTCCGTGCAGCACGTCAATATCGTTAGCGAGAGTCAGCTTGCACAAGTAGACGGCGTTCCCTCAAACACCTTCGAGGGCCCCGGCGAGAATGTGTACCACAATGGTATCTCCAAGCAGCTGAAGTATGATCAGGAGACGGGCTCCATCAAGTCCACTACCACCGCCACGATGGCAGGTAGGAATTTTGGTGGCAACAGTTACTGGAACTGGATTCTTAATGAGTACATCAGCCCTGATGTAGCGAAGCACATCACCGACGTCACGGTCTACATGTCTGACATCGAAGGCAATCCGCTTCCGAAAGCGAAGAAGTGGAAGATGGACTTCGACAAGGAGACAGGGTTCGCGACTACCGCAACTCGCCCCGAACTGTCCTATAAACCCCACGAACCCGGCATTGACGGGAAAACCAAGGACCAAGTGTGGGCCAACATGGACAGCATCGTGGGAATCGCAGCTAACGCCACCGGTAGCTTTACCATCGAGTACCAACTCGAAGAAGGCGCGGACAACCTTGCCAATTCCCCGTACGGTAAACGCATTGATACCCGCTCGTGGATCTCGGTGGACTTTACGGACAAGTGGCCTAAGACCCTGCCGAACGACGACAAACAAGACGGCGGCGCTGAGCCGACGCTGCTGAGGAACACGCTCAAGTCTGACTTCCTCAACATCGCGGATTCCGATGGGGATGGACTCACAGACGACTACGAGCGTGATCTGGGTACCGACCCGTCGGCTGCGGATACCGACGGCGATGGTATCCGCGACGATGTCGAGGTCCTTACCGATGACACCGATCCGTTAGACGCGAAGTCCTTCCTCCCAGCCGCTCCGCAGCCGGATAAGAAGGAAGTTCCTCTCAAGCCCAAATCTTTGTCGGGCACCATTACCCGCGAGCAGGATAAGGACACTCAGGGCAACGACATCCCGCTCCTTGATGTCACGAATGCTGACGCCGCGCCGGTCAAGATTGTCGCTGTACCGACTGACAAGCTGAGCGAAGACGAAGACGGCAACGTTAACTATGAGGCTGCTGACGCTATCGACGTTGCATCGCTTGACGACGTCGCAGCAATCCAGAAGGGCGAATTCAAATCAGCCGAGCTCACGCTTGAAAACAACACGGAGTACACTCTCGTTGCGGAGTCCCCGAATGGCGAGCGCACCAAGGGTGGTGCTTTCAAAGCAACCGATGCCCCGACCGAGACGACCAAGACCCCGTCCATTGCTCCGGTAAAGGCTGATGATACGAAGGTCACCGTTACGGCTCCTGCAGGCAGCGAGGTGAAAGTGACCCTGCCGTCTGGTAAGGAAGTCACCGCTACTGAGGATCCGGACAAGCCGGGCACTTTCACCGTAGACGTTCCTGCGGACGAAGAGCTCAAGGCCGATGACGAGATTAAGGCCGTGGCAACGGAGGATGGTAAGAAGCCGTCCGAGCCGGCAACGGCAACTGTCGAAGCTACTACGGCGCCGGAGCCGGAGACTCCTGGGACCGATAACACCTACGGCGTTGACTACCCAGCGCTGGAGAGCCTTGCCGTGGACGGCGAGAACGCCACCGCTACGGTCTCTCCGAAGCTGACCCTCAACGGTGAGGCCGTGGATACCTTGCCTGAGGGCTCCACGTTCACGGCAGATACCTCCAAGGCCCCTAAGGGCACAGACGTGGCCTTCGATGAGAAGGGTGCCGCAACTATCACCGTTCCGAAGCAGGAACCGGGTGCCCCGGCTCAGGTCTTTGAGCTGCCGGTTACCGCTACTATCGACGGCGAAGAGTTCACCGACACCATCGTTGTTCAGGTCCCAGCAGGTGATGAGAAGCCGGCTCCTAAGGATCTGGTCGTTGAAGAGATTCAAGGCCAAGAGGCCTGGTCCGATGAGGCCATTGACCCGATCCAGGTTTCTGCCAAGGCAGCTGACGGTACGGAGCTGTCCAACCCCACGTACGAGCTCGTTGGTGCACCTGAGGGAATCACCATTGATGACAACGGCAAGATCACCGGTACCCCTGCTTATAACAAGGACACCGCTGACATTGTGACCGAGGACGGTCACGCTGTCTTTAACATCACCGTAAAGGTCACTGATGGTGACGCTGTCGGCACGAAGACGTTCCCGCTCATTGTCAAGGATGCAGCGCGTGATTCCGACGGTGACGGCCTGACCGATAAGGAAGAGGAAGCTGCGGGTACCGACCCGAACAACCCGGATTCCGACGGTGACGGCCTGACCGATAAGGAAGAGCTCGACGGTTCGAAGAACAATGGTGAACCGACGGATCCGAACAAATCGGATTCCGACGGCGACGGTGTTTCCGATAAGGATGAAATCGATGCGGGCACCGACCCGAACGATCCGAACAGCAAGCCTGAGGACAATACGACTCCGGAGCCTCCCGCTGAAGATGCTCTGAAACTCGACGAGTCCGGCAAGCAGCCTGTCGAGCCAACCAACGATGCGCAGTCCACTGGTATCAAGGTTGAGAACTCGACCGAGAAGACCGAGGCGTCTGCGAAGGATGAAGACGGCAAGGACATCCCAGCAAAGCTGGATGAGGGCGGCAACGTTGTTGTTACCCCGGGTACTGATGTTGACGGGCCGATTACGGTCACCGTTGATGACCCGTCGCTTGAGGCCCCGCTCGTAACCGAAGTTGACGTTGAAGGCCACGAGAAGGGCAAGAACGACAATCCGACTACGGTTGAGGGTGCTGATAATCCGAAGACCGTTCAGCCAACCGACGACGAGCAACCCACCGGTGTGAAGGTTACCAACCCTGGTGAGGACACCAAGGTCACGGCAAAGGACGAAGACGGCAAGGATATCCCTGTCACGATCGATTCGAAGACCGGTGAAATCAAGGTCACCCCGGGTACGGACGTTGACGGCCCGATTACTGTGACGGTTGATGATCCGGATTTCGACAAACCAGTCACGGTTGAAGTTCCGGTTGATGGCCACGAAAAAGTTGTCAACGACAACGCAACTACGGTGGAGGGCACCGATGACCCGAACACCGTGAAGCCGACGAACGAGAAGCAGCCGACCGGCGTCAAGGTGAACAACCCCGACGCAGACACCAAGGTGACTGCTGAGGACGAAGACGGCAACAACGTTGCGGTTGAAGTTGATGAGGACGGCAACATCGTCGTGACCCCGGGCATTGGCGTCGATGGTCCGATTACGGTGACTGTTGAGGAT
>NZ_KV818009.1:0-557 GCF_001814825.1 Corynebacterium sp. HMSC071B10
TATTTTGGTGTAGGCGATTTTCACAGCACGCTCTACTGCCGCTTTGTCGCGGGGCCTGCCGGGCCTCGTCGGCACGATCGTGACCCCGTAGTAGTCGGCAAACGCTTACGTAGCGGTCAGTGACCATCCGGTAGCCTGAATGCTTCCTCGGCCGGTAGGTCGCCGTAGAGGCATTATCCGGCACGATGACCGCCGGTAATTTGCCAAGATAGTTCAACGCTTTGACGTGGCATGCAATCCAAGCCGACATCTTCTCATTTACAGCAGCAGTGACGTACATCAGCCCTGAGTACGGGCTTACCGCGACAAACAGCGACGCCTTGAACGCGGTATCACCACTGGCCTGATCCACCACTGGCACTTTGTCACCGGCCCAGTCGACGTAAAGCTCTTGCCCCGGCTCATGGGTGACGACTTCGACAAGATCATGAGCACGGAGAAATTCATTGAGCCCACTGCAAAACTGGGAGTACTGGTACTTTGTCTTGTCCGTCGGGCAAGGCTGCGACAAGTAGTCCATCCACAGTTTGTGCCTGGTCACGTGCTTTTTGCTTTGG
>NZ_KV818010.1:0-25611 GCF_001814825.1 Corynebacterium sp. HMSC071B10
GACGTGTCTACTTTCCGGGGGTCAGGCCCACGTTCGCAGCGGCGCTGGAGTATCTGTTTGTGAAAAGGTCAACGAATTCTTCAACCGTGTTGAGGTCGATACCCATGAGGATCTCAAACGAGCCCGGGCTAAATTGTTGGACCTTAACTGTGGGCTGCTTTCCACTTAGTGGGTCAACTTCCCGATAGGCGATTCGTGTTATTTCTCCAAACGCAAGGAGTGCTGGACCTAGAGCTGAGACATCCATCTCGTTGTCGGAGAGCGCGTCGCCATCATAATGGGCGCAGAACTCATCGAGTTTCATATACCTCATGCTATTTGGCTGGCTTTTGCGAAGAACTGTTGAGGGTGGTTATACAGAAACGAGCTTCCGGCATCAGGTATTCGGACCAGGTCGATGGCTCAATCATTACTCCCCCCTCCGTAACTACATCACCTTCGGAAACTTTCACCGCCGATTCATCGACCGGGTCCCTCGTGGCGGGTGCACCTGTCACCGAGCGAATGATGCATGCTAACTAGCTACGGGCCCCAGCATCGGTTCGTTCCTGAAGAAGTTTTGGGTTAAGCGACAAAATGTGTGCTTTTTTGGATATGGATTCCCGGTCCTGCCTGCGCCTACGGCGGGGACAGTGCCGAGCTCTTTAACGGAGAGTGTCAGGGATCAACCACCACATTCGCGAAATACTGAGGGCCGGCGAGTTATCGGAAAGCGAATGTAAAAAACTTTTACAACAGCCAGGTCAAGATAGGCGTACGAACCACTACAACCTGGATATGATCCTTGCTGTCGGTTACCGCGTACGCGGACCACGAGGCGCACAATTCAGGAAATGGGCTACGGAAGTCCTCCGCGAGTACCTCACAAAAGGCTTTGCCCTCGATGACCAACGTCTCAAAAACGACGGCAAGGACACTCACTTCGAAGAACTGCTCGAGCGTATCCGCGAGATCCGTGTATCAGAACGTCAGTTCTTCCGAAAGATCTGCGACGTCATCTCCGCAACCAGTGCCGACTACGAGGAGACCAAGTCGTTCAACTCCGTTCGCCAATTCTTCACAGGGATCCAAAATCGGCTCCACTTCGCTACGCATGGACGAACCGCCGCCGAACTCATCTGGGAACGCGCCGACCGTAAAAAACCCAACGCTGGGCTTACCACCTGGCAAGGCGAACAACCCCACAAAGGAGACATGGAGATAGCTAAAAACTTTCTCACGGAGGACGAGGCGCGCCGAATGCGACGCCTCACCTCAATGTTCTTGGATTACGCCGAGGACCAGTCCGAAATGGGAAAAACACTTCTGCTCAAGGACTGGATGGAAAAAACTGATGCCTGGCTGGTATTCAACGAGCGCGAGGTGCTGAAGGGATATGGCAAACGCCAGCACAAACAGGCAGTAGAGAAGGCCAAGACCGAATGGGTTGAGTACCAACGTCGACTCGACGCAGAGGTCAATGCCAAGGATATGGCGCAAATTGAGCGAGAAGTGAAAGCGTTAAAGCGAGGCGAGGACACGACTGATTGATGCGCGCGCGTCGTGGAAATGTCGTGGCGAAGTATCAAGGCCCCTCTCCGAGTGGAAAGGGGCCTTGCATGTGGTGCGCCATGACGGGCTCGAACCGCCGACCTACTGGGTGTAAACCAGTTGCTCTTCCAGCTGAGCTAACGGCGCGCTAGCGGTAAACAGTAGCAGAAGCACCGCTTGACCGCCTAACCTGCAGGTCAGGGCAGGAACTACTTCTTGGTACCAGCGGCGGTCAGGCAGGAGCCCTGCCACTCGCCGAAGCGGTCCGCCTTCGTCTGCATCAGACCCGCGAGCTGTGCGGACTCGGAGATCTCGCCCGGGTGGACGCCGCCGGGTTTGGAGGCCCCGGGGGTCATGAGCCAGACGCGGCCGTTGTCGCCCAGGTTGCGGATGGCGTCCATGAGCGCGTCGACGAGGTCGCCGTCGTCGGAGCGGAACCACAGCAAGACGACGTCGCAGAGCTCGTCGGTCATCTCGTCCAGAAGCTGCTCACCGATCGCATCCTCGATGGCTTCCGAGATGGAAGAGTCGGCGTCTTCGTCCCAGCCGATCTCCTGCACAACGTCGTCGGCGTGAATATTCAGCCGGTCTGCATACGTGTTGACACCTGCGGCGCCCAAAGTTTTGCTTCCTCCATGTAGACGATTCAAAGACAGTGCAATAGAGCTTACATCTGTTGTGGGAGTTGTGGCGGGGAAGGGGGGGAATGTGGCGGCGATAAGCATTGGCCCATTAATGCCGGAAAACCCGAAACGAAGTAGGGTGGTGGGGAACAATTGCCCAAACACAAAGGGAGGATTTCTCGTGGCAGAGAAAGACCAGGCCAAAGAGTCGAACATCGAGCTGATTCGCGACGGTGTAGCGTCCTACCTGCACGACAGCGACCCGGAGGAAACCCAGGAATGGATGGATTCCTTCGACGGGCTGCTCGAAGAGTCTGATCCGGAGCGCGCACGCTACCTCATGCTCCGCCTGCTGGAGCGCGCGAACGCGAAGCGCGTGCAGCTGCCAGCGCTGTCCTCTACGGACTTCGTCAACACCATCCCCACCTCCCTGGAGCCGGAGTTCCCGGGCGATGAGCAGATTGAGAAGCGCTACCGCCGCTGGATGCGCTGGAACGCCGCCATCATGGTCCACCGCGCGCAGCGCCCGGGCGTGAAGGTCGGCGGCCACATCTCCACCTACGCATCCGCGGCTGCACTGTACGAGGTCGGCTTCAACCACTTCTTCCAGGGCAAGGACGCCGAACACGGCGGCGACCAGGTCTTCTTCCAGGGCCACGCCTCCCCCGGTATGTACGCCCGCGCCTTCCTTGAGGGCCGCCTAAGCGAGGACGACCTCGACGGTTTCCGTCAGGAGCACTCCCGCCCGCAGGGTGGCATCCCGTCGTACCCGCACCCGCACGGCATGCGCGACTTCTGGGAGTTCCCCACCGTGTCCATGGGCCTGGGCCCGATGAACGCGATCTACCAGGCCCGCTTTAACAAGTACCTGCAGGACCGCGGCATCAAGGACACCGAGAACCAGCACGTCTGGGCCTTCCTCGGCGACGGTGAGATGGATGAGCCAGAGTCCCGCGGCCTGCTCCAGATGGCGTCGCTGTACGAGCTGGACAACCTCACCTTCGTGATCAACTGCAATCTGCAGCGTCTCGACGGTCCGGTGCGCGGCAACGGCCAGATCATCCAGGAGCTGGAGACCTTCTTCATCGGTGCCGGCTGGAACGTGATCAAGGTGGTCTGGGGCCGCGAGTGGGATGAGCTGCTGGAGAAGGACGAGGACGGCGCCCTGGTCAACATCATGAACACGACCAAGGACGGCGACTACCAGACGTTCAAGGCCAACGACGGTGCCTACGTCCGCGAGCACTTCTTCGGCCGCGACGAGCGCACCAAGAAGCTCGTCGAGGACATGAGCGACGAGGAGATCTGGGCGCTGCGCCGCGGCGGCCACGACTACCGCAAGGTCTACGCCGCCTACAAGCGCGCGCTGGAGACCAAGGGCAAGCCGACCGTCATCCTCGCACACACCATTAAGGGCTACGGCCTGGGTCACAACTTCGAGGGCCGCAACGCCACCCACCAGATGAAGAACCTGACCCTGGAGGACCTCAAGCTCTTCCGCGACAAGCAGGAAATCCCGATCTCCGACGAGGAACTGGAGAAGGACCCGTACCTGCCGCCCTACTACCACCCGGGCGAGGACGCCGAAGAGATCAAGTACCTCAAGGCGCGTCGCGAGGAGCTCGGCGGCTACCTGCCGGAGCGCCGCGAGACCTACACGGCGCTTGAGCAGCCGGACTTTGAGAAGACCTACAAGGCGCTGTTCAAGGACTCGGGCAAGCAGGAAGTCGCCACCACCATGGCGCTCGTGCGCACCTTCAAGGCCATGATGCGCGACAAGGAGCTGGGCAAGCGCGTCGTGCCGATCATCCCGGACGAGGCCCGCACCTTCGGCCTGGACTCCTGGTTCCCGGTGCAGAAGATCTACAACCCGAAGGGTCAGAACTACGTCCCGGTCGACCACGACCTGCAGCTGTCCTACCGCGAGGCGTCGGACGGTCAGATCCTGCACGAGGGCATCAACGAGGACGGTTCCTCCGCCTCCTTCATCGCCGCCGGTACGTCGTACGCGACCCACGGCGAGCCGATGATCCCGATGTACATCTTCTACTCCATGTTCGGCTTCCAGCGCACCGGCGATAACTTCTGGGCCGCCGGCGACCAGATGGCGCGCGGCTTCATCATCGGCGCGACCGCTGGCCGCACCACGCTCACCGGCGAGGGCCTGCAGCACATGGACGGCCACTCCCCCGTCCTGGCCTCGACCAACCCGGCCGTGATCACCTATGATCCGGCGTTCGCCTACGAGATGCCGTACCTGGTGTCCAAGGGCATCGAGCGCATGTACGGCAGCGGCTCCGGCGAGGACGAGGACGTGATGTACTACATCACCGTCTACAACGAGCCGACCCACCAGCCGGCCCGCCCGGAGAACCTGGACGTCGAGGGCCTGCACAAGGGCATCTACCTTTACGACGAAGGCGAGAAGAAGGAGCACAACGTCTCCCTGCTCGCCTCCGGCATCGGCATGCAGCAGGCGCTGCGCGCCCAGAAGATCCTGCAGGACGAGTACAACGTCGGTGCCGCGATCTACTCGGTGACCTCCTGGGTCGAGCTGGCTCGCGACGGCGCGCGCGTGGCCAACGAGCAGCTGCGCAACCCGGAGAAGGAAGCGGAAGAGCCGTTCGCCACCAAGCAGCTGAAGCAGACCGCGGGCCCGTACATCGCCACCTCGGACTTTGCTACCAGCCTGCAGGAGCAGATCCGCGCCTACGTGCCGGGCCAGTACATCGTGCTGGGCGCAGACGGCTTCGGCTTCGCCGACACCCGCGAGGCCGCCCGCCGCTACTTCAACATCGATGCGGAATCCATGGCAGTTGCCGCCCTGCTTGGCCTGTCCAACGAGGGCAAGATCGACCGCGATGTGGTCAGCAAGGCCGCCAAGGACATGCACATCGACGACCCGACGCACCCCAACCCGAACGGCGGCGCTGAAGACTAAGCCGTTCGCGTGAAAAGCGCCCCCTTTCCGGTTTTTTGCCGGGAAAGGGGGCGCTTTGCGTGGGGTATTAGACAGGCAGGTTCAGCCCGTCGCCGAAGATCTTGGCCAGCTGCGGCAGCAGGAACGCGACGCCGCCGCCGATCGCGGCAATCAGCCCGATGACCAGTGCGGCGACCTGTGCAGTGGAAGACCCGGAGTTGGCGCCCGGCTGCGCCGCAGGCTTCTCTGGCTTCTCAGTAGCGCCCTTGCCGGTGCTGGCCACGCTGAAGCGCGCCTCGTCGGCAGTGCCGTCGGCGTAGCGCACTGCCACTGTAAATTCGGAGCCCGTCCGGGCGTCTTTGGGCACGGTGGTGGTCACAACGCCCTGCTTGTCGATGCTCGTGGTCCAGCGCGCGTGCGAGATGACTGACCACGAAGCATCCTTAGGCAGCTGCAGCGGGTTTGTGTTGAACTCCCGGTAGTTGCCGTTTTCGGGGCGGATCGTCACCCGCTGGCCGGGATTGGCGCGCTGGGGTTCGTAGGTGACGTCGTAAAGAAAGCTGTGCTCGGGCACGAGCTGCGGGTGCATCTGAACGAGCTCAGTGGAGTTGTCCGGGTAGCAGATGCGGATGTCCAGCTTGTCGGTGGTGTTGGGGCCGGGCTGAATGGAGGGGTGCGGCGCGCCTTCTTTGCGCAGGTTGTGCTGGAGGAAGAGCTCGAGCTGCTCGCCGCGGCGCTGCACCTTGATCGGCTCGGTGAGGTTGTCCTGCGTGGCGATTGCCCAGGTTGCGCCCTTGGGCATGCCCTCGATGTCGTAAAGCGCGGGCGTGCTGACGTAGTAGCCGGGCACCTTGCCCACGGTGCGCGGGGTGGCGTCGATGTAGGGCTCGAACTTGTCCTTCATCTGGGTGCCGTCGGAGGCACCGCTGTCGCCGCGGGCGGTACATTCCGTCGCAGCCACGGCGCCACCGGGCACGACCACGCCCACCGCCAGGCAGGCGGCGACAACACTCGCGCTCACAATCCGCTTCATTGCTCGACTCCTTCGATCAGCCGCACGATGGCGGTGGTGACGGCACCCGGCGCGTCGAGCGGCGGCATGTGCCCGGATTCCGGCAGCACTTGCATGTACGCGCGCGGCCAGATGCGGTGCAGCGCCTCCGATTGCGACACGGGGGTGACGTTGTCTCGGTCACCAACCAGGATATATCCAGGAAGCTCAGCAAGTACAGTGCCGGCGTCCAGCTCGGAGTGATGAAGCAGGTCCTGGAAGTAGCCGGCGTAGGTTTCCAGCGGGGTTTCGCGGATCATGGCGGCGTGGAAGTCGACGATGTCATACGGCATCGGGCGGAAGTAGAAGCCCAGCGCGAGCACCGGCGCGATGGTGTCGGTCACCACCTCGCGCACGCCTTCAGCAAAGCGCGGCGTGGCGCGGGTGACGGTTTCCAGCACGCGCCCGATCGGCCCGGCGAGGATCTGCGGCAGCCCCTGCACGGTGAAAGGCTCGACCGCGCTGGAGATCTGCACGCTGCCCGCCCAGTCAAATTCGGAGGCGTAGCGCCGCATCAGTGACAGGGACACGGGCCCGCCGAGTGAGTGCCCCACCACGATCACGGGGCCGCGCGCGCCGCGGGCTCGCAGGACGGCGGCGCAGGCATCGGCTGCGGCGTCGATGGTCAGTGCCGCCGGGTCGGGCGTGGGGTTTTGCCCATGCCCGGGCAGGTCCAGCAGGATCTGGCGCACCCCAGGCGCAAGCTTCTCGACGCCACGCACCTGCATATAAAATGTCTCCGCCGAAATATTGAAGCCGTGGACGTACACCACGGTGGAGGCGTCGGAGTCTGACGGCCCAGTCTCGTAGAAGTGGACTTCGCGGCCCGCCACGTCCACGGTGCCGGTGCGAGTGTAGGTCAGGCCGATGGTGCCGTCGGCGTCGTGAAGCTTGGCGCGGGTCTGAAGCAGATTGCGGCGAGCGGCGGGCGTGAGGGTGCGGGCGTAGGCGAGCGGGCGGAGCATGCTTTCCACCTTATTATGGGTGTATGGAACTCTCCCAACGCCTCAATCTGGGCGACTTCAGCAAGCTTCTCGACGCCGACGAGCCCCAAAACGACGCCCCCGCCGACACGTTCTCGCGCCTGGCTGCGCTGATCGAGCGCGTCACCGGCGGAGAGGACAGCGTCTCCCCGTCGACCGCTCTGAACGATACGGGGATCAGCTCCCTGGACCGCATCGAGCTGGCCATCCGCATCGAGGATGAGTTCGGCGTACGCGTCACCGAGCGGGTCTACGATGAGTGCGAGACAGTCGGCGAACTCGCAGATTTCTTGGAGGATGAGCAGTGAGCATCGCGTACTTAACCGACATGGACGGCGTGTTGCACCGCGAGGGCGACATGATCCCAGGCGCGGACGAGTTCATTTCGCGGCTGCGCGCGGAAGACATCCCGTTCATGGTGCTGACGAACAACTCGATGCAGACGCCGCGCGATCTTTCCGCCAAGCTCACCCGCATGGGGCTGCACATCGAGCCGGAGCGCATCTGGACCTCTGCCACCGCGACGGCGAAGTTTCTCTCTCAGCAGGCCGGCGAGGCCTCCGCGTACGTGATCGGCGAGGCGGGGCTGACCACGGCGCTGCACGAGATGGGCTGGATTCTTACCGAGGCGGACCCGGACTTCGTGGTGCTCGGCGAGACTCGCACCTACTCCTTCGAGGCGCTCACCACGGCGTGTAACCTCATCCGGCGCGGCTCGCGATTCATCGCCACCAACCCGGATCTGACGGGCCCCGGCCCCAACGGCGTGATCCCCGCGACCGGGTCGGTGGCGGCCATGATCACGGCGGTGACCGGTCGCGACCCCTACTACGTGGGCAAGCCCAACCCGGTGATGATGCGCTCGGCGCTGAATAACCTGGGCGTGCACTCGGAGAACACGGTCATGATCGGCGACCGGATGGACACCGACATCAAGGCCGGCATGGAGGCAGGCATGCGCACCGTGCTGGTGCGCACCGGGATCAGCGACGACGCGGAGATCGCCCGCTACCCTTACCGCCCCACCGCGATCGTGGATTCCGTCGCGGATTTGGTCGGGCACATCGAGGCGCCCTTCGGGAGCTAGTCGGCGACGTAGTAACGCTGCTTGTTCACAAACTCGTCCATGCCGAGCGCGCCGAGCTCACGGCCGAAACCGGAGTTCTTCACGCCGCCGAACGGCAGCTCCGGGCCGCGCGCCTGCGGGATGTTCACATGGATCATGCCGGTAACCACGCGGTTGGCCACCTTCTTGGCGCGCTCCTCATCCTGGGAGAAGACGGCACCACCCAGGCCGTAGTTGCAGTTATTCGCCAGCTCGATGGCTTCTTCGTCGCTTGCGACCTTGTAGATCTCGGCGACAGGCCCGAAGAACTCTGCCTTGTAAGACTCGGAGCCGACCGGCACATCGGTGAGCACGGCGGGCGTGAAGTAGGCGCCCTCGCCGGTCAGCTCGCCGCCGACGTGCAGCGTGGCGCCCTCTTCGACGGCCTTTTGCACCTGGTCGCGCAGGGTTTCTGCCGCACCGCGCGAGGACAGCGGGTAGAAGTGGCCCTTCTGCGGGTTGAAGGGGTCGCCCTGGGTGAAGTCCTTCGCGCGGCGGACCATGGCGTCGACGAAGTCGTCGTAGATGTCATCCATGACGATGATGCGCTTGTTCGACGTGCACGCCTGCCCGGTGTTCGCCAGGCGCTTGCCCCACGCGGTGTCGGCGGCGGCCTCGACATCAGCGGTGTCCAGCACGATGTAGGCGTCGGTGCCGCCGAGCTCGAGCAGCGCCTTCTTCAGGTTCTGGCCGGCGGTTGCGGCAACGGCGCGACCGGCGCGCTCGGAGCCGGTAAGCGACACCCCCTGGACGCGGATGTCGGCGAGAAGTCCGGCCACCTGGTCGTGGGTGGCGCGGATGTTGGTAAACACTCCGGTCGGAGCGCCGGTTTTCGCGCACGCCTCGTCGACAATCGCCTGGATGGCTTCAGCGGAGCGGGGGCAGATTTCGGCGTGCTTGAGCAGCACGGTGTTGCCCGCCATGATGGTCGGCGCGATGAAGCGCGCGACCTGGTAGTACGGGAAGTTCCACGGCATGACACCGACGATGACGCCAATGGGCACCTTGCGGATGACGGCTTCGCCGCCGGTGTGCTCGATTGGCTCGTCGGCGCTCAACGCGGCACCGTGCTCGGCGTAATAGTTGAAGATGCCGACGACGTCGTCGAGTTCTCCTTCGCCCTGGTCGAGCGGCTTGCCCATTTCTTCGGCGATGATGCGGGTAAGTTCGGGGCGCTTGGCGTCGAAAAGCTGCGCGATTTCGCGCAAAAGCTTCGCGCGATCGTCGAAGCTCACCTCGCGCCACTGGGTAAAGGCTTCGTCGGCGCGGTCGAGGGCGGCGGCGAGCTCGGCGTCGGTGATGAAGTCGAAGGTCTCGACGACCTCGTTGGTTGCCGGGTTCTGTACACGGTATTGATCAGACATGCGCTCCATCGTACGACCGCGGCGTGACACGCGCTACAAAGCCGTGCGTTTTGGCGTATGCGTCCAAGCGCTCGGCGAAAGTGGCCAGGGCCTCGGCGGGCGCGCGCAGCGTTTCGCGGCAGCAGTAGGTGCCGTCGGCCTCGCGCTGCCAGCGGGTAAACCAGATCGCGTCCTCGTCACCCGTGGTGGGCGCGTCGGGCAGCTCGCAGAGCAGCTTCTCGACGCCGCGCCGACACCCCCGCCCCATCCCGGACACCACCAACGTAGCGGCGGCAGTGGGCGCGTGTGCGGCTGGCGCGGTTGCGGCGCGCGTGAACGTAGCCGTCGAGGCGTACGGCGCGACCAATGTCGTAGTCATGAGTTGGGGACCTTCCGTATCGTGCTTCGCGGTGCCGCATGCGTGTGACTGCGCGTCGACGTGACTAGTGCCTTGCGCGGTCCCGCATGCGGCGGTGGACACCCCACACCCGGTGACTAGGCGGGTTCCGGCCGCGGTGACTAGGCGCGGCGGCGGAGTGTAAGACGAGAGGTTCGTCTTCCCCAACGGCCTCTTGTATCTCGCGACCAATCTTGCGCCACACAAGTTCACCCCGGCAACCCTCAACCGCAGGTTGATCCCCCTATTTACTCAAGTTGAGGTAGAGGGTGACACACGGATCACGGCCGCCACATTTGGAATTTGTTGTGGCGCACACCTCAGGCGCGCGTGTACTGTGTCGCCCAACACCCCTAACTGATGGAAAGGCACTCCCATGACCGAGACCACCGCACAGCAATGGCTCAACGACCTCGAGGCCGCGACTGCGCAGACCGATCCCACGGCCGCAGGCAAGGCTGCCGCCGCACTGTTCGAACCGGAGGGGTTCTGGCGCGACCTCACCGCCATGACGTGGAACCTGTATACCGCTGAGGGCCGCGAGGAAATCGCACGCATGGTCACCGCCACCCACCCGGACAGCACGATCACCAACACGGAGCTGACCGAGGTCGTCGACGAAGGCGATGGGGTCACGAGGATCCAGTTCACCTGCGAGACTGGCAATTTTTACTGCCGCGGCATCGCCAGGCTTCGAGCTGGCAAAGCGTGGACGCTGCTGACTTCCGGCCGCGAGCTGAAGGACTTCCCGGAAAAGCGCGGACGCAACCGCGAGCTCGGCGCGCAGCACGGGCCACAGCAGGACCCGGAGAACTGGGCTGATCGCCGCGAGAAGCGCCGCGCCACCCTCGGTATTTCTGAGCAGCCCTACGTACTGATTATCGGCGGCGGCCAAGGCGGCATTGCGCTGGGTGCGAGGTTGAAGCGTCAGGGGGTGCCGGCGTTGATCGTCGATAAGGCGGATCGGCCGGGCGATCAGTGGCGCGGCCGCTACCACTCCCTGTGCCTGCACGACCCGGTGTGGTACGACCACATGCCCTACCTGCCCTTCCCAGACGACTGGCCGGTGTTCACACCGAAAGACAAGATGGGCGACTGGCTCGAGCACTACGTCGGCATCATGGACCTTGATTACTGGACCAACGCGGAGGTCACCCACGCCGAGTTCGACGAGGAGCAAAAGCGCTGGGACGTCACGCTGACTCGCGACGGCGAGGAACTCACCCTGCACCCGACCCAGTTGGTCTTTGCCACCGGCATGTCGGGCGTGCCGAACCGCCCGCAGCTCAAGGGCCAGGAAAACTTCGCGGGCGAGATCCGCCACTCCTCCGAGCACCCCGGCGGCGACGGCGACAAGGACAAGGACGTGGTGATCCTGGGTGCGAACAACTCCGCCCACGACATCGCCGCGGACCTGGTGCACAACGGGGCGCGCCCGGTGATGATCCAGCGCTCGTCCACGCACGTCTCGCAGTCGGACTCGCTGATGAAGCACGTTTTCGGCCCGTTGTACTCGGAGGACGCGGTGGAGGCCGGGATCGACACCGACACCGCCGACCTGCTGTTCGCCTCCTGGCCCTACAAGGTGCTCCCCGATGCGCAGCGGCCGGCGTTCGACCAGATCCGTAAGGAGGACGCCGAGTTCTACCAGGCGCTCGCCGACCGCGGGTTCATGGTGGACTTCGGCGACGACGACTCCGGGCTCTTCCTCAAGTACCTGCGCCGCGGCTCCGGCTACTACATCAACGTCGGTGCCTCGGAGCTGGTTGCCGACGGCTCGATCCCCGTCCACTCCCCCACCTCGATCGCCGAGGTCAAGGAGCACTCGGTAGTGCTTGACGACGGCACCGAACTGCCCGCCGACGTCATCGTGCTCGCCACCGGCTACGGCTCGATGAACGGCTGGGTCGAGCACCTCATTGACAAGGAGACCGCCGACAAGGTCGGCCGCGTCTGGGGTCTCGGCTCGGACACCACGAAGGACCCGGGCCCGTGGGAGCGCGAGCTGCGCAACATGTGGAAGCCGACCCAGGTGGACCAGCTGTGGTTCCACGGCGGCAACCTGCACCAGTCGCGCCACTACTCGCGCTACCTCGCACTCCAGCTCAAGGCGCGCTACGAGGGCATGGACACCCCTGTCTACGAGCTGGCCGAGGTGCACCACACCTCCTAGAGCAGGCGCACCGCCAGCACGCCGGCGAGGATCAGCACCAGCCCGAGCGCGCGGGTGGCGTTGATCCTGCGCTTGGCGGCGCCGAACGCCCCGACCGATTCCATGACCTGGCCGCCCGCGATCGTGCCCGCGTTAAACGCGATCACGGTCGTGGCCGTGCCGAGGATGGGAACCAACGTGGCACCACCGATGACGAAGGTCGCGCCAACAACGCCGCCCAGCCACATCCACCACGGCCCCGCCGTGGGCTTGCGGGCGAGCTGGCGCGGGCTGGTCACCAGCACCGCGATGAAGAGCAGCAGCGCGCCGACCGCCAGGTTGATTTCGGCTGCGTGCAGCGAGGAGCCCGCGATCGTGCCCAGGTAGCCGTTAACCGCGGCCTGGGTCGCTGAGCCCATGCCGACTGCGACGCCGAGCAGGCGGTAGAGCCACAGCCCGGCCCCGTCGGCGTCGCCGCTCGCGGCATTCCTTCGCACCCCAAGCACCACCGCGATACCAACCAGCACCACCGCGGCGCCAAGCACGCGCAGCAGGCTCACCGACTGCTGGGGCGAATGGAACAGGCCGAAGTAGTCGATGGTCAGCCCCATGATCACCTGGCCCAAAATCGGCAGCACCACGGTCTGCACCGCGCCGAGTTTGGGGAAGAGCAGGATGTTGCCCAGCACGAAGACTGCACCCATGAACCCGCCGAGCCAGATCCACCAGGGCGCGTGCGTGCCCGGCGCGAACTGCGGCAAGGGGTTGCCCACCAGCACGGCCGTGGCCAGGATGGACAACAAAAGCGCGACGCTAAAAGAAAGCAGCGCGGAGACCACCGGCTGGTTGCCCACGCTTACACGCAGGCGGGAGTTCGCGGCGGTCTGGATGGGGATCAGCGCGCCGATGGCTAGCGCGATGGGAAGGTGCAACATAGCTAGGAATGCTAACGCTTACCCCGCAGCATTCCCTACCCCAGGCGCTTGGTGGCGTCGACCACCATGTCCCAGAACTTGTCCACGTCCAGCTCGGTGGCCGCAAACGTAGTGCAGTCGGCAGGCGCAGGCGCGCGGAAATCCGCAACCGTGCGGCCGGTAGTCAGCGCGCCGGAGAGTTCGACGTCGATGGGCACGGGCACGGTTTTTACCACCGAGGGGTCGATGAGGTAGGCCACGCAGCAGGGGTCGTGCACCGGCGGGTTGTCGAAGCCCTGGTTGTCCTTGTAGTTGGAACGGAAGGCGTCGAAAAGCCCGACGACCAGATCGCCCACGTCGGTGCCCAGCGCAGCGAAGCGCTGCTCCACCTCGGGCGTGGCCAGGGCCTGGTGGGTCAGATCCAGGCCGACCATGACCACGGGCCAGGACTCGTTGAAGACGATGTGGGCGGCCTCCGGGTCGACGACGATGTTGAACTCGGCTGAGGCCGTCCAGTTGCCGGTGGCATACGCCCCGCCCATGAGGACGACCTCGCGGACGCGCTCGACGATGCGCGGCTCCAAGCGCGCCGCGAGCGCAATGTTGGTCAAAGGCCCGGTGGGCACGAGCGTGACGGTGCCAGGTTCCTCGGCCATGATGGTGTCGATGATCGCGCGCACCGCGTGAGTCTCGCTGACCTCCACGTCCGGCTCCGGCAGCTCGAAGCCGTGGATTTCCATACCAGTATCGCCGTGAACGGCTTCGGCGGTTTCCACCTCGCGCACGAGCGGGCGGTGCGCGCCGCGGTAGATCGGCACGTCGGTGCACCCGGCGACGGTAAGCACCTGGGCCGCGTTGCGTGTGACTTTGTCGATGGTGTGGTTGCCGCCGACCGTCGTTAAGCAAAGCAGCTCAATCGACGGGTCGCCGAGCGCGAGCAGAATAGCGACTGCATCATCATGACCTGGGTCACAGTCAAGAATAATTTTACGCACGGTTGGCCTCCTCAGCGGCGATGGTGTCGGGCAGATCCTGCGGGCGCGGGATCAGGAAGGAAGTGCAGAACGCGGCGATGAGCAGCACCAGGCCCGCGATCATGCCGGCGCGGTAGCCGCCGCCCTGGTCCGCGAACGAGGTAACCACCGCGAAGATGACGGTGAACGAGATGCCGGCGCCGAGGTTGAACGCGCCCGCGTTCAGACCCGGCAGGTAGCCCTGGTTGTACTTCGGGGCAAGCGTGACGTGCAGCGAGCCAAGCATGATGTTGGCAATGCCCGCGTACGTGATACCCGCGGCGATGGAAAGCAGCAGCAGAAGCACCGGCGTTGGGTTGCCCACGATGAAAATCCCCATGAGCACCGAAAGTGCCGCCCCGCCGATACCGATCTTCAGCACCAGGTTGTAGCCCAAACGGCCGGCGAGGAAGCCTGCAAAGGGACCGACAACAAGGCCGGCGATGGCGTACGGCGTAAGCGTCCAGAAGGAGACGGTACCGGCCGACAAGCCGGGGCCGTGCACCTGGTCCTGGGCCAGGTTGGGCACCAGGCCGTTCATCACGGCGAAGATGCCGGTCATGGTGAGCGTGGTGGTGGTCAACAGCGCCCAGGTACGACGCTGCTTGATTAGGTCGGGCTGCACCAGCGGGTGGCGGGTGGAGTTCTCGGCGCGCCAGAACACGAAGAGCGCGGCAGCGCCGATGGCCAGCAGGATGATCACCATGAACCAGTTGGCCTCGGCGAGCGCACCGGCCTCGTTGAAGGCGGTAAGGATCGTGCCGATCGCCACGACGAGCCAGGCCACGCCCTTCCAGTCCATCGGCTGCAGCTCGTTGGACTTCGTCTCCGCCACGCCGTAGCGGATGGTAAAGACCGCGGCGAGTGCGAACGCGCCGATCACCCAGAACAGGGAACGGAATCCGAAGGCCTGCGTGAGCCAGCCGCCGAGGATGGCGTCCACACCCGCGATACCGCCGTTAATGGAGGTCAAAATGCCCACCAGGAACGCGAACTGCTTCTCATCGCGCACCGCCTGCCGCAGCATCACCGAGGTCAGCGCCACCGTCGGCCCCGACACACCTTGTACCACGCGCCCAATAAACAGCATGGTCACGTTCACCGACAGCGCGGCGATGATTGAGCCGATGACGGTGACGGCCATCATGCCCACGAGCACCTTCCGGCGGCCAATCAGGTCACCCCACCGCGGCATAAACAGCGAAAACAGCGCCGCCGCGGTGAAGAACGCCGTCTGCGTCATGCCAATCTGGCTCGCGGTGGCGTCCAGCTCCACCTGCATCGTGGCCAGCGCGGGCGCGAGCATGGAGGCGTTGAGCTGGAACGCGAAAACGGCGGTGAGCAGGGCCAACATGAGTGGCCACACTTGGGAGGACGGGAGTTTCTGCCCGGGCGCGGGAACCTGGGTGTTATCGATGCCACTTGTCATGCGCCACAGTTTATTGCAAAAACGGCCGCATCACACGGGTAGAAAATGGATTTTTAGGTCAGCGCCTCCCACACGGAAGTATTTGTCTCCTGCCACAGCGGCTTCGCCCAGTCGCCGAACTCGCGATCCGTCAGCGCCACCATCGCCTGCCCGTCGGCCACCCACAGGTAGGTGCCCGCCATACCGAAGTGCCCGACCGTGTCCGCGGGCATCCCGTCACCCGTCCAGTGTGGTGCCTTCTCCCCCTTGATCTCAAAGCCAAGGCCCCACGGGCAGGGCTTCTGCATGCCGTAGCCTGGCACAACACCGCGCAGGTCCCCGAATTGATTCGAAAACGCCTCGCGCAGCGTCCCCTCCGCTAGAAGCTTCGGCTCCAGCAGCTCCTGCGCGAACAGCGCCAGGTCGCTTATCGACGCCCGCCCGCCATGACCCGCCGACCCATACACTTCAGCCGTACGCATCCCCAGCGGCTCGAAAACCCCCTCACGCAAGTACTCCCCAAAGCCGATCCCGGTTTTCTCCTCCAAAAAGTCCGCCAGAATCTCGTAGCCGGCGGAGGAGTAGATGCGCCGCTTGCCCACTGGCTTTTGCAACTCGCGCGTATCAAAGCCCACACCACCGGCGTGCGCGAGCAGGTGCCGCACGGTCGCCCCCTCGGGCCCGCAGGGTGTGTCCAGCTCGAAGGCCCCCTCCTCCACCGCGAGCAGGATGCCGTAGGCCGAGAGCAGCTTGGTCACGCTGGCCAGCTCGTAGACGTGCTCCTCATCGCCGTACGTGCCGGTTTGCGTGCCAATCAGCGCGGCGCTGACGTTGTCGGCGGGCCAGGAATCCAGAAACGGGGCTAAATCGACGTGCATGAGCCTCAAGCCTACCAATGTGTACACGACACCTGGTTTGTGTAAGCTGGCTTACACCTGAGCGCCGGAAGGGGTAAGGGTCACCGGCCGAACGGCCTTCATAACTGCACGCAGCCTGCACTTTTTACAGAAAGTGCGGGCCCCAACGAGCACGAGAGGGAGAATCGATGACCGGTTCCTCTAAAGTCCCGCCCGGTAATACGGGCACGAAAGAAAAGGCCAAGGGCCGCGAAGACAGCCACGAGCACGTAGACGGCGAGGGCGCAGGCTTCCTCGGCTTCATCGAAAGGGTCGGCAACAAGCTGCCGGATCCTTTCTGGCTCTTTGTCATCTTGGCCGGCGTTGTCGCCGTGACCTCCTGGATCGGCCACAAGGTTGGCATGAGCGCCGTCGACCCCGGCACGGGTGAGACTATCGAGGTCGAGTCGCTGCTCACCGGAGAGAACATCTCGCGCATGGTCACCGACGCGGTGGAGAACTTCATCGCCTTCCCGCCACTCGGCGTGGTGCTTTCGGTGATGCTGGGCGTGGCCGTGGCGGAGCAGACCGGCTTCCTCGGTGCCCTGGTGCGCGCGATGGTGGCCAAGGTTGGCCCGCGCATGCTCACCTTCATGGTCGCGCTGGCGGGTGTGACCGGTTCCGTGGCTTCCGACGCGATCTACGTGATCATCATCCCGCTGGGCGCGCTCGCCTTCCACGCGGTGGGGCGCTCGCCGATCGTGGGTGCGATGGTGGCGTTCGCGGCGTCGTCGGCAGGCTTTAATGCCTCGCTGATCCTCAACATCACCGACCTGCTGCTGGCCGGCATTTCTACCTCAGCGGCCAACATTGTTGACGAGGCCTACGAGGTCTCCCCACTGGCCAACATCTTCTTCGTCATCCCGTCCGCGGCGGTCCTCGCGCTGGTGATTACCGCGGTGACCGAGTTCTTTGTAGACAAGAAGGCGCAGGCGCTGGTCAACCACGATCACATCGAGACCAAGGAACTCGCTTTTGACAAGATCGAAAGCCGCGAGCACGCCAAAGCCCTCAAGGAGGCCGACTCCGGCGACCCGCTGGTAGAGGAAGCCGCTGGCAAACCTAAGGAGACCCCGGAGCCTGAGTACGAGCGCCAAGAGGGCGAGCTGACCGAGGAGCAGCTCAAACTCTCCCCCATCGAGTGGAAGGGCATGCTGTGGTCCACCGTGGCGCTCGTGCTGTTCCTCATCGCCTACTTCGTGCTGCTCTTCGTCCCGGCCTCGCCGTTCGCGCGTCCGGAGGAGGGCTTCATGGAGTCCCCGCTCATCCGCGCGATTGCCGTGCCGATCGCCCTGGCGTTCTTCCTCATGGGCCTGGTCTACGGCCTGATCGTCGGCACAATCACCTCCGCCGCGGATATCCCGGCGTTCATGGCGCGCGGCCTGCAGACGCTGCTGCCGATGCTGGTGCTCTTCTTCGCCGTCTCCCAGTTTTTGGCATGGTTTACCTGGTCCAACCTGGGTTCCTGGACCGCGATTAACGGCGCGGAGCTTTTGCAGCGCTGGAACCTGCCGAACGTGTTGCTCTTCCTGGGCTTTGTGATCATGGTGGCGCTGGTCAACCTGTTCATCACCTCGGGCTCCGCGCAGTGGGCGCTTATGGCACCGGTGGTGGTGCCAATGATGATGTACGTGGGCATCGCCCCGGAGGTCACCCAGATGCTCTACCGCATCGGCGACTCCCCGTCGAACATCATCACCCCGATGTCGCCCTATTTCGCGCTCGCCTTGACCTTCCTGCAGCGCTACTACAAGAAGGCCGGCGTGGGCACGCTCATGTCGCTGGCGCTGCCGTACACCATCGCGATGATGGCGGGCTGGTTCGTCTTCTTCCTCATCTGGTACTACGCAGGCATCCCGCTCGGCCCGGGCTCGCCGATGGACTACCAGGTGGGCTAGCCTCCGCTTATCGACGCCCCCGGGGCCGGAGAGCAACTCTCCAGCCCCGTTTTCTTTTACCTTTCGTCACCTTGGCACAAGCTTCAAGAACGCTGGCACTTGCATGGTTTAATGGAATGGATCGATACTTTCTTGTGTGAAAGGCATGTCTTCCCATGCGAAACTCCCGCCCTACACGGCAGCTTCTGGCCAATGTTCAAAATCTTGCACCCACGCTGTTGAGTGCCGTAATCGCCCTGATCACGGTAATCAGCATCATTGCCGCAAGCGGTGACGGAGCATCCAGCAGCTCCGGCTCCAGCAGCAGCGAACGCTCCACTACCGCGCCGACAGCGCCTGACACCCTGCCCACAAGTACGCAGGCGCATGCGCCGACTACGTCCACACGCCCTACCCCAGAGTTCACTTTGCCTGATCTTGGCTCCCTTCTTCCCGAACTCCCATCGAGCGAGACGCCACAAGCACCCAGCGAGCCGGACACACCCGAGCCGACAGTCGAAGAACCGGCTGAAGCGGGCACCGAAGAACCCCAAATGCTCGAACGCACGCGAGCTGACGGCACCATTACCACGAAGTGGCTTATGCCCGACGGCTCCGAGAAGATCACCACTGAGGATGATCCTGACTGGTTCGAGACCGTGACCCAGACGATCAACGGCGTGACGTACGTGAAGAAGGTCGATAAATACGGCAACGTCATTTCCACCGAAACCTTCGGGGAGCCGATCGACCCACACTATGACGATCCTTTCTGGAACCTCCGTCAAGAGTTGGAGCGCGAGAAGCAGGAAAAGGAAAAGCGCTACGACGAATCGGACATGAAGTACGAGAGCGAAGGCCTACGTGAGGAAGTGCGCAGGCAGTTCAACGCTTGGAACGCGTACCGCGCTTCCAAGGGGCTCCCGACGATGGAGTGGAGCAATGCGCTCGCCCACGAAGCAGACAAGTGGGCGAAGAAACTCGCCTACGAAGACGCGAAGGATGCGACCTTCTACGATACGCACCCGCACGAAAGGTCGTACGTCAAAACGGGCATCGACCCTGAATACAACGCCACTTACGTTGAAACCAACGCTGGGGAAAATGTGTGGTCAACAAACTCGTGGCAGTTACCCAATACCCTTGATGCGTTCATCGCGTCTCCGCCGCATAACGACAACCTGCTCTACAACAGGTGGCCGAATAAAACGCTCGTGGGCGGCATCTCGATCGTGAAGGGAACGCAGATTTTCAACGGCCACCCTCTCTACTACATCGTGTACAAGTTTGCGTACAAGGAACATATGTAGATCCTCGGGCATGAGGAAGGCATCACCCACACGCGTCTACCGATTGCGCTTCCCTGAACTTGCGCTGAGAAATGTTGCACAGACGGCCGTCAGAGGTTTTAATACGTTTGTCCGGTTTCCCTTCATTTTGAAAGTTTTCCATGAACAACTTCAAAGACATCAACAAGCTCTTGGGCAACATTGAAGCCCTCATTCCCCAGATCGTCGGTGCGATCGTCGCGCTGACCGCGCTGATCGGCACCGTCGCCGGCCTGGCGCAGAACGGCAGCAGCGTCAACCCCGGCAACGGCGACTCTGGAGTCGTCGCGCCCTCCGACCCGAAGCTGGCGCAGGAAAAGCTGCTCATCCCGGGTAGCAGGGACGGCATCACCTACGACAAAGTCGACTACGGTGTCGAGGTCAAGGTCGGCGACAAGGTCTACACCGACTCCGCTCGTAATGGTCAGTGCTACCGGTACAGCGGGTGCTTCGTAGAGCGCAAGCTGAACAGCGAATTCCGAAAGGCCACCTTCACCGCGGTGTGGGACGAGAACGTCGTGAACAACACGTTGGACGAAGGCGAGATCAAGGTCTATGTCAACGGCAATCTCAACCAGAGCAAGATTGTGAAGAAGGGCGACGTCGTCAACTTCGAGGTACCGGTCAGCAAGATTGACACCCTGAAGATCCAGTTCCCGAAGAAGGACGGGCAGGGTCTCTCGATCATCAACGGTGTGCTGTACCGCTAAAACCAAGCAGCACCAGGAAAGTGGGCGGAGTCTGAAAAACCAGACGCCGCCCACTTTTTGGTGCGCTGACCTCTACCACTCGCCCACGTCTAGCCCCTCGTCCACCGCTGCGTGCGCCAGACCTGTGCATACACCCTTTTCACGTGGCTGCGCTATCGACGTCTCGTTGTGGAATTGGCGCATGAGTTAAGGTCGTTAGTGCCCACCTGACAGGAGAACACCCCGCATGTATCAACTCTTCGTTGACGAGTCCTACCAGAAAGATCACTATTACGTGGCGGGCGTCCTCGTTGACGAAAAGCAATGTGAGACCTTGGTGACGCGGCTCGACGAACTTGCCGAAGGTCTGCGAGAACGCAACAGCTGGCTTGCCTCCCCTGAGTTTCATGGACATGCCCTGATGAATGGGTTAGACGACTGGAAAAGCCTCAATGGTAAATTTGGAGCGCGCGTGTCCATCTACCAGAAGGTGCTGCACGCAATACAGAACTCGGGTGCCCGCATCTACCTTGAAGGCGTTGATGTTAACCGGCTTAATGCGCGATACAAGTACCCGGATAGTCCTCACGAGGTAGCGCTACGCCACACGCTTGAGCGTGTCAATGAGTATTGCGCACTCAACGGGCAGATGTGCAAGGTCATTGCGGACATGGTGCCGCAACAAGATGATTTTAACGAGGCAATCCAAGGATTTACCCGCGTCAGCACTCCGGGCTATCACAGCCAAAAACTCCTTTGCGTTGACGGCGACATCGAGTTTGTTGACTCTAGGGAAAGTAGGGGCGTGCAGGCAGCAGACATGTCCGTATACGTGCTGCGCCGCCACCGAGAAGAAACAACCGCTGGTAAGTCGGCACGCAGGGCAACCGCGCGACTCGTAAAGGCACTCGGTCCTGCTCTCGTCCACGAGCGGAAGTGGGGGTTAAGCGACAAAATGTGTGCTTTTTTGGATATGGATTCGCGGTCCTGCCTGGGCCTACGGCGGGAAAGTGCTCGTTGAATCGGGGTTCCCGACCGTAGACTGGAAGGTCCACCACTTCAGGCGTTGGATGTGCTAAGGCGGCAGGCCGTTAAACCAGCTAGTGAAGCAGCCAACTCAGCACGGAAAAAGAAAACACAACAGGCCCATGCCTGGCATGTGGAATCACCACCGCAACAATGGACGCCACCAGCGAGCAATGATGGACGGTGATACTACCTGCACGTCCAGCACCAGAATGCCCCTCTGGCGTTCGCAACCGAGCAAGACTTTGGGCGCGCAGACTACACACACGCCCGCCAGGTGCATGCGTGAGCGGCATCAAGCCAACTCGCCCGACGGCCGACCGGAAGTCTGCGACACCGACATCAACCCTTCCTGGGCCATCCGACACGGCTGGGCAGGACGCACATAACCCGAGTACAACACCCCCAACCCACCCATCCCGGCCCCATAAAAAGCACACATTTTGTCGCTTAAGTCGACACGCCGAGAAAAGCACACATTTTGTCGCTTAACCCGGAAGTGGCTTCCTTAGCCCAGAAAAAGCTCTGGAGCCTACGCGGCTCCAGGCGACAACGTTCCGGTATCCGGCTCGTCGTAGCCTTAATTTAACCCATTTTGGCGCTTTTGGTCAAGACTTTCCACAGTTGAACTTGCGCTCCCCCCGTACACGGAGAGACCCCCGTGGCGCTTCAAATCCCACTCACCGCTCCGGAAACAGCGCAATCCCCCACACGCCCACAACGACGGCAACCGCCACGAGTACCCACCACGCAACCCCGCGCGGCCGCACAAACCAGATGTCCGCAACCAGCCACACCAGACTCGGCACGCCAAGCGCCAGCCCGAGCAACGTCAGCGCCCGCCAGTCCGGCAATTGCCCTGCGCTGAGCAGCATCACGATACCCAGCCCGAGCAGTCCCCCGGCGAGTGCGCGCGGGCGGGGCCATCCAACCGGAATAATCATGCGCCCGATGCTACCGGCCCGGCCGCGCACGATACGCTGATACATCATGACCGGCAGCTACTTGGACACCTACGACGTCGCCTGCAACCGCGCAGCCGCGCAGGTCATGGCGCACTACTCCACCAGCTTCTCGCTGGCCACCAAGTTGCTGCCGCAGCCGATGCGCACCGACATCCGCAATCTCTACGCCATGGTCCGCATCGCCGACGAGATTGTCGACGGTGCCACCTCCCAAGCCCACGAGTGCCCCGCCACCGCCCTCAATATCTACGAGGACGCCGTCATCCACGCGCCCGCGCAGCGCTTCCATACTGACCCGATCCTGCACGCCTACGCCGCCACCGCCCGCGCTTGCCAATTTCCCGACGACGAGGTCCGCGCCTTCTTCGCCTCCATGCGCTCAGCCCTTCCCGACCAGCCAGACCTGCCGCTCGAGGCCTACATCTACGGTTCCGCCGAAGTCATCGGCCTGCTCTGCCTGCGCGTCTTCTTCCGCGGCAACGACGCTGCACTCACGCCACAATTGATCGACGGTGCCCGCGCACTCGGCTCCGCCTTCCAAAAGATCAACTTCCTACGCGACCAAGCCGAGGACTCCGCCCTCGGCCGCCGCTACACCGAGCACTCGCTTATCGACGCCCCCGTCCACCCCTTCATCCCCGAAATCCGCACCGAACTCGCCCAGGCCAAGCAACAAATCCCCAACCTGCCACCACGGGTTCGTCCGGCGGTGCGGGCAGCGACCGCGATCTTTGAGGACCTCACCGACCGCATCGAGGCCACCCCGCCAGACACGCTTCGCAGCACCCGCATCCGCGTGCCCAACCACCGCAAACTCGCCCTTGCGGCCCGGGCCCTGCGCTAGCAGGTCTGCAGTTTGTCGGTGAACTGCTTCGGCGCACCCTGCCCCCGCAGCGTTGCCGTGCTGTAGCACTTGAACCCGGTGTTCGTCTCCCCATCCGGCTTCACCACTGCCCACTTGTCACCATTCGCCCGAAACGCGACGATCCAGTCGGTCTGCTTCGCACCGGCGACAGCCCACTTGCCGTCGCAGTACTGCACCGTCGTTCCCGTCGGCGCAGGCCAACCCGGCACGATCGCGTCAAAGGCGCCCGGCTGGCACGATGCGTTCGTCTCCTGCTTGCCCGCGCTCAGCGCCGGGATCGCCAGCCCCGCAGCACCGGCAAGCGCACCAAGCTCGCCCAGCCCCGGCACCTGCGGCAGCTCGAGCCCGGGCACGTCAATCAGCCCCTGGGAGACAGCAAAGTAACTGCCCGCACCTACGAGCGCCAGCACGCCGAGGCTAATGCCCACAATCGCGCCAGTGCTTAGCGACGACCCCGCGTCCCCCTCCTGGCCTTCATCCCCAGTCGAGCTACCAGAGCTGGATTCCTGCTCAGCGACAGGGGCATCCGGCGCCTCCTGGGCGTAGGCGGGCGTAACGGTGGTACAGGCGACGGCAGCGGCGACGCCCAGCGGCAGCAGTGTCTTCTTCATGCCCACTACCCTACCCCCGGTTTTCGCTCTACGCGTCCGCTGCGGCGGCGATCGCTTCGGCAGTGGCAAGATCCTGCCAGGGCATACCGACGGTCTTACAGACCACACGACGATCCCGCGCCAGCTCCACTTCGCCGCGCACGACCTGCGCCATGGTCACCAGATCCTGGCGCCGAACGGTGCCCTCCTCAGTCGCCAGCACAACGTCTCCTGCCTCCCGGTAGGCCACCGTGGGATCCTCGACAATCACCTGCGCGCCCTCGAACACATCCGCCGCAAGCTCGCGGGTATCCGCAGTGTGCGCACCCACGGCCAGCACGATCGCTCGCTCACCAAGATCTGCAGCATGCACGATCGGCTCGGGGGCTGTCGTCGCGGTAATGACGAGCTCAGCATTCTTGACCGCGTCCTTGGCTGCATCCGTGCCGGACTCTACCCAGTCGTAGGAGAAGTCCGCCGGCTCAGTAAGCGAGACAAAAGTAATGCGCAGCTCACGGACGCCATCGAGCACGCTTTCCAGCGTGGCCGCGTGACCGAGCCCCTGTGCGCCGGTGCCAAAGATAACGACGTCGAGCGGTTCCTCGGAGGCCGTCAGCAGGTCGACCACCGGCGCGATAGAGGCGGCCGGAGTGCGCAGCGCGGGCAGCGACGTGGCATCAATAAGCGTGTGCGGCGTGAGCGTCTTCGCACCCATCAGCAGGTACGAGCCTTGCACGAGCGGGACGTCTTCGGTGGAGTCGGAAGGCTGGATGCCGAGGATCTTCACGCCCACTGCACTGTCCGTAGCCGACGGCATGAGGTGCATCTCGCCGTGTGGGAGCTGGACTTTCTCGCGCAGGGGGTCCGTTGCAGGATCAAACCCTTCGGCAAGCGTGTCGCGCAAAGCGGCGACCGCCGCAGCCGGGGTGAGCGTGGCTAGAACTTGGTCGTGGCTAATAAAACGCATGGCCCCACCCTACGTGGTGTAGGACAGGGCCGAGGTAAAGGAAGAAATCTTGCGATTACCTACGGTGCTGCTGGGCCGACGAGGGAATGACGCCGGGCAGCGGGTTCGGGATCATGCCCTGAAGCACCATGTAGTACCAGGTGGAGCCGACGGCAAAGGAGCCCAAAAGGGCGGTCATGATGATGTCGAAACGGCTCGCGTGCTTGACCACTTCAGTGAAGCTGCCTGCGGCAACTGCGTCGTCGAAGCTGGAGCCGACGGCGCGCTCGTAGCTGTTCTTGACGGAGCTCATGTCGTTCACCACGACAGTCGCGTCACGCTGGAACACTTCAACGTTGGAATATGGACTGGCGGCGTGTGCGCTAACTGGCGAAAAAGCGCCGCTGGCCACGGCTAATGCGGTGGCGGCGGCGAGGGTACGATTCTGCATGCGACACACAGTAACACTTTTTTGTATCGTTTGCCATATTTGGCCTGCCTGACCTGCCGATTTGTTTCTTTTTAGAAGATGAGACAGAATAAGTACTCGTTGCACAGAGCGCAGCGGGAACGCAGCAGGACGGCAACAAAGTGAATATTCCTCCATAGCTCAGTTGGCAGAGCATTCGACTGTTAATCGAAGGGTCACTGGTTCGAGCCCAGTTGGAGGAGCTGTACTTGTAAGGCCCCGCGCCCGACCGAGATGACCGGTCGGACGCGGGGTTTCACGTTTGAGTGGATACCCGCAGCAAGGGTTGGGTTAAGCGACAAAATGTGTGCTTTTCTCGGCGTGTCGACTTAAGCGACAAAATGTGTGCTTTTTATGGGGCCGGGATGGGTGGGTTGGGGGTGTTGTACTCGGGTTATGTGCGTCCTGCCCAGCCGTGTCGGATGGCCCAGGAAGGGTTGATGTCGGTGTCGCAGACTTCCGGTCGGCCGTCGGGCGAGTTGGCTTGATGCCGCGGGCCTGACCCCCGGAAAGTAGACACG
>NZ_KV818011.1:0-7991 GCF_001814825.1 Corynebacterium sp. HMSC071B10
CACACCGCTACCATTTCAGTCTTCTGAACAGCGCGCTGGAACGCATCGCTAAGCGCCGCCAGCAGGAGCAACAGCGCGACCACGACGGTGACAAGGAGTCCCCCGACGGTGGCAAGGAGTCTCCCGACGGTGACAAGGAGTCCCCCGACGGCGGCAAGCCGTAGATGGGGGTCTCCCCTGCCCTGTATGGCCCTGTAGCGGCCTAACAGGATGTCGCCAGGGTCAGTGTCCAGCGACAGCGCTAAAACCGCTCTAATTCAGCGAAAATCGAAGAATTAGAGCGGTGTTTTTTGAAGCGTCCTGGGTTCAGATTCAGGTAACTCAAGGATGAGTGTGAATCCGGGGTTTGTGTCTTTGAGAAGGCCCTTTAGAAGCCTTCAAGTACTTCGTAGAGGGCGGTGGCTAGGGTTAGTCGCCGTCGCTAGCTGTGCTTGGCTGTTAATGTCATGTCGACCAACTGCAGGAAGCGTATAACGTAGTCTTTGACAAAGCCTGCGGTGCCTTCATTGAGATGGCCGGAGTCTTCGAAGAGGGTGGGGGATTGGCCAAGGAATACCTCGGGCTGACCAGGAAGCGGCATATCGAAGTAGGACAGGGCGAGCCGGAGGTTCTTCTGTGAACTGTAGCCGCCCATGCGGCCTACAGAGTGACTGATGATACCTGCGGGAAGGTTCTTCCAAGCCACATCCGAGTTGGGCTTGGAACCGATGTCCACTGCATTCTTGAGACAGGCAGGGATAGTACGGTTATTTTCCGGGGTAACAAAGAGGACGCCGCTCGAGTTCTTGATGGTGTCGCGGAAAGTGGTGTACTCAGCTGGAATGGGCTTGTCCGTGACCGAGGGGTCATCGTAGTCGAAGTCATAGAGCGGCAAGTCACGGATTTCAACGATGTCTGCCTGGTAGTTTTCAGGGATCATTGTGAGCACTTCGTGTGCAATCTTGCGCGCAAATGAGCCGCGGCGCAGGCTGCCGACGATAACACTAATGCGTGGGGTGGTCATAGGAAATCCTTTCTTCTTAGTTGGGCGTAGGTACGTGCGATCAAGGGAGAAAAGGCTTGCAGCCAAAGGCAGGCGGTGGCCCGGCGGCGTGGGCGGCAGTAAGAAAGTTATCCACTTTGTCTTCTTCATGGCGGAAGTACAGTTCGATGAGTCCTAACAGTCCCCCGAGGACGGCCTCCCGTGCGGCGGACGTATCCAAAAGCCGCATGGCTGCTGGTTGGTTTCCTTCGCGGATGGCTTCAAACAGCGCGATGGTCTCAAGCCAGCTTCCTTGGTCTGGTCGTGGAAACGGTTTAGAAATCCCAGTCATCATCACTCGTTTCTTCAGCGGTGCCAATGACATAGGAGGAACCGGAGCCGGAGAAGAAGTCATGGTTTTCATCTGCTCCAGGTGCTAGGGCAGCGAGGATTTCCGGGTTCACTTCCGTTTCTTCAGGTGGGAAGTAGTCCGGGTAGCCCAAATTCATGAGCGCCTTATTGGCGTTATAGCGAACGAATACAGCTACATCATCCATGAGCCCCAACGGCTCATATAGCTCGCCGGAATAATCCAGCTCTAGGGCATAAAGCTCTTCGAGCAAGGAAATAGTGAAATCATGCATCTCCTGTTGCCGTTGTGGAGCAGACGTTTCCAGTCCGCGCTGGTACTTGTAGCCTGAGTAGTAACCGTGCACTGCCTTGTCACGCAGAATGAGGCGAATCATGTCTGCCGTATTTGTCAGGGTGGCGTGGACGGAAAAATGCAGGGGAAGATAGAAACCCGCGTAGAGAAGCAGCGAGGAAAGCAGCGTCGATGACACTTTGCGCTTGAGTGGATCGGGTCCAAAATAATGAGTGAGCACTTTTTTGGCGCGTGCCTGGAGAAGGTCATTATTCACCGCCCAGCGGTATGCCTCATCAATTTCTTTCGTACTGCTCAAAGTAGAAAACACTGAAGAGTAAGAACGGGCATGGACTGATTGCATGAAGGCGATGTTGGTATACACGGCCTCCTCGTGCTCGGTGCGGGCATCTTGGATCTGACAGATTTCGCCCACAGTGGCCTGGACGGTGTCCAGGGTGGTGAGTCCCGTGAACACCCGCATGGTGAGGTTGCGTTCCTCCGGTGTCATCCTCTGCCACGCCGGGAGATCGTTTGAAAGTGGAACCTTTTCTGGCAACCAAAAGTTGGCGGTGAGGCGGTTCCACACTTCAAGATCCTTCTCATCGCTCACCCGATTCCAATTGATGGCGCGGATGCGGGCTGAAGGGTCATGCCGGTAACTTGGCGGCGTAACTGAGATGCTGGTTAGCTCAGCAGTGTTTGATGTTGAAGACATAGCTTCTTTCTTTCTTGATGGATGGTTGTGAATGAAGGAAGGACCGTGTTCCTACAGAGCACAGGAAACGCAGCCTTCGACCTCGGTTCCCTGGAGTGCAGGTTGGCGTAAACGGATGTAGTACAAGGTCTTGATTCCGGCTTTCCAGGCATAGATTTGTGCCTTGTTGATGTCCCGCGTAGTGGTGTCAGCGGTGAAGAACAAAGTCAGGGAAAGCCCTTGGTCCACGTGTTGGGTGGCCATAGCGTAGGTGTCGATGATTTTTTTGTACCCCACGGTGTAGGAGTCATCGAAATACTCCAAGTTGTCGTTGGTCATTTCCGGTGCGGGGTAGTACACGCGCCCCAAGCGGCCTTCCTTGCGTATTTCAATCTTGGAGGCAATCGGGTGTATGGACGCGGTGGAGTCATTGATGTAGGAAATTGATCCAGTGGGTGGAACTGCCTGCAAGTAGGCGTTGTAGATGCCGTCTTGCATCACTTGGTTCTTGAGCCGTAGCCAATCCTCGCGTTGAGGAATCTGCACGCCAGCCTCATGGAATAGCTGTTTTACGTGGTCAGTGGCCGGCGCCCAGTCTTGGTCGATGTACTTGTCGAAGTAGACGCCAGTGGCATAGGTGGATTCTTCAAAGCCAGTGAATCGTTGACCTTTCTCAACCGCTAGCGCATGGGATGCACGGAGCGCATGATAGGTCACGGTCAGGAAATAGATATTTGTAAAGTCCAGTGCTTCGGCGCAGCCATAAGGAATACGCTTGGAAGCCAGGAAACCGTGGAGATTCATTTGGCCCAACCCGATGGCATGCATGGATGCATTACCGTGAGCGATGGAAGGAACAGCTTCGATATTTGTTAGGTCTGAGACCTTCGTGAGAGCGCGCACCGCGGTTTCAACAGTTTCCCCAAAGTCCGGTGATTCAAAAGCTTTAGCGATGTTGAGCGACCCTAGATTGCAGGAAATGTCCTGGCCAACGGTGGTGTAGTTACCTGAGGCGCCGTAGGTGGATGGCGTGTTGACCTGGAGGATCTCACTACACAGATTGGACATATTGATATGTCCTTTGAGGGGATTAGCGCGGTTGACCGTATCCTCAAAGAGTATGTAGGGGTATCCAGATTCAAACTGAAGCTCAGCCAGCGTGGTGAAAAACTCGCGGGCCTTGATAGTCGTATGAGAAATTCGCGGATTGGAAACCAGCTCGTCGTAATACTCGGTGATAGACATGTCAGACATGGCTACGCCGTACTCGCGAGCGATGTCATACGGGCTAAAAAGATGCATATCCTTGTTCTCTTTGGCCAGCTGGAAGGTTATATCTGGAATAACAACTCCCAGCGAAAGAGTCTTAATGCGGACTTTCTCATCGGCATTTTCCCGCTTGGTATCCAGGAAACGAAGAATATCTGGATGGTGCGCATGTAGGTAGACGGCTCCAGCGCCCTGTCGAGCGCCCAATTGGTTGGCATAGCTGAAGCTATCTTCCAGAATTTTCATGACTGGGACTACGCCGGAAGCTTGGTTCTCAATCTTTTTGATTGGGGCTCCGGATTCGCGCAGATTGCTCAGTAACAAGGCCACACCACCGCCGCGTTTTGAAAGCTGCAGTGCAGAGTTCACGCTGCGGCCAATGCTTTCCAAATTGTCTTCGATGCGAAGGAGGAAGCAGGAGACCATTTCGCCACGCTGGGCTTTTCCTGCGTTGAGAAAAGTAGGGGTGGCGGGCTGGAAGCGTCCGGTCATGATGTCATCCACCAGCTTCTCCGCAAGCTCTTCATCGCCCTGTGCAAGGTACAAAGCTGTGGTGGCGACGCGTTCTTCGTAGCCTTCCAGAAATCGCGAGCCATCAAAGGTTTTCAGTGCGTATGAAGTAAAGAACTTAAATGCGCCGAGGAAAGTGCGGAACTGATGCTTGGCTCGGTGGGCTCTGTCGTACATAGTGCACAGAAAATCGTCATCATAAAGCTCAAGGAATTCCCGCTCGTAGTATTCGTTATCAACCAACCACTCCAAGCGCTGCTTGGTGGATTCAAACTGATGCATGCGGGGAGTGACATGGTGCGCTAAAAAGTCTTGTGTTGCCTCAATGTCCTTGTCGAACTGGATTCTTCCCGAATCGTCGAATAGGTTCAGCTGCGCGTTGAGTGCATGGTAGCTCTTGCGCTTACCGACACCGCCGGCATCGTCTGCTGAAGCGGTGCGGGGCGTAGGGCCAATGGGCTGTGTGGGGGTGGCCTTAAGTGGCGGCATTGTGGTTTCCAATCTGCGTGTTGCGGATGTGGTCTTCATTTTGTGGGAAATCAATGGGGTGTAATTGTTAGTTGCTTTGCTGCTCCCAAAACTTGTGAAGGCCCTGCTTTACAGCGGCAACGTCCTTCTGCGTGCCGAGTAGCTCGAAGTGATACAGCTCTGGAACGTGGCACTTAGCGGAAATGATGCGGCCGGCGACGCAGTAAGCGCTTCCGAAGTTGGTATTGCCTGAGGTAATCACGCCCCGGATAAAGGAACGGTTGATTGGGTCATTGAGGAAGTCGATGACCTGTTTGGGGACTGCGCGTTTGAGCGAGCCACCGCCGTAGGTTGGAACGATGAGTACGTACGGGTGTGAAACCTGGATCATTCCGGTTTTCTTGGGCCGCAGTGGAATGCGCACTGCGGGTCTATCTAAGCGTTCGACGAATCTTTTTGTGTTTTCAGAAACGCTAGAAAAGTACACCAAATCTGGTGAGTCTGACATGACAATCCTGCTCATCCTGGCCTTAGCCATAAGTGGGATAGGTGATGATCGAAAAGATTAACTACGTACTACCGTAGTTGCAAACTACGCCGCACCGTAGTTTGTAAAAGGGCAGGTAGGGACAGGATTAATGAGAAAGGGAAAGACTACAGGCTGTGGTGTGCTACAAACACTGCGTCCGTAGCTGGGCGCCCAAGTACTACCCACTGAGTACTGTCGGCTACCTGTACTTCGAGCGATTCTGAAAAGGACGTTCCTTCGCGCGTGGTAAGAACAGCCCCAATGACGATGCCTTGCTCTTTGAGGAAGGCCAGCAGTTGTGGGTCGGAATCAGAAATGCGTTCCACGGTCACCTGCGGTTGTGCGCCGCTGTCGGTGAGACGGTGCGCACTGGGGATAGTGATCTGTCCATCAACCGTAGGGATAGGGTCGCCGTGTGGATCCCTAGTGGGGTAATTGAGGAACTTATCCACGCGCTCTATGAGCATGTCAGACACCGCGTGTTCAAGATTTTCGGCTTCATCATGGACCTCGTCCCACGTATAATCCAATGCTTGAACCAAAAAAGACTCAAGCAATCGGTGGCGGCGCACCATGACCAATGCGTACTGCCTGCCAAGTTCGGTTAACTCCACAGAGCCATAGGGCGTGTGTGACACGAGCCCTTGCTTCGACATTTTGCGCACTGCATCGGAGACCGAGGAGAGCTTGAGTCCCAGCTGTTTCGCTATAAGTGTGGCGGTAACGGGCTCGGATGACCATTCCTTTAGCCCCCAGATAGCTTTCAAATAGTTCTGGGTACTGGTGGACAGCTCAGAAACAGACATGAATAAATGTTAACCCAGCTTCCGTATGCGCCTTAGGCGCTGTGCCCCAACGCTCATAGCGAACAGAGGCCAAGTTTGAGAGGAATGCCGGTAAGGTGGGGCCAGTTAAAGCATTCTTCACTTGAAGGAGAACCACTAATGTCTGAGAAGATTTCAAATGAACTTGAAGTGCGCCAGCGTAGTGCGTAATGGAATGGCTAGTACACAGTGCAGTAAAACAGCGCATGTAATGGCTCATGTAATGCACTGTGTAGAGACAGAGCGTCTGGAGCAGGAGTATCAGCGCTCCCGTACTGGACGGCGACGGCGTTATGCGTGGTCTGTGCTGAAAAAATAACCCCGCAGGTTTCCCTGCGGGGTGTTGTTGCAACTAGAACGGCACTTCTTCAGAGTCATTAGCAGCAGCGTTATCTGCGCTGTTCTCGCGGCGTGCTGCTCGTGCCTCAGACTCCTTCTTGGAGTCGATCAGCTGCACAGTGTCGATGCGCGCTACCAGCGGATAGTGCTTGTTGCCGTCCTTATCGGTGTAGTTGTCAGTCTTCAGCGAGTAGCTCACTGCAACGCGATCACCAGCGCCGATGCATCCGAAGACGCCGAGGTTCTTGGCGTCAGCCACGTAGCCAGTGAGTTCGACAATCTCTGATTCCACCTTGCCTGTGGACTTGTTCTTGAACGTATTACGTGCGTAGACGTTGAGCTTCACCGTCGCACCGCCGTTTGCGTGCTCAAAGATCTTCGGCTCGCGTGCTGCGTTGCCAACGATGGTGCCATTGTTAAACGGGTTGGACATTGTGATTTCTCCTTATATGAGTGAGTGTGTGATTGTCTTTCAATTGTGTGTTTGAGCAGCGGCTTTGCTGCTGCTGTAAGTGCTGTTACAGCACTGCCCAGGGCAGATGTGCCCCTGCTGCTTCCAGGTCGCGTAGCTCTTGTGCGGCACCCGGATCGGCGTCTTCGCCATCCATGCCGTCAGACATGAGGTAGAGCAGCTCTAGGTCTTCGTGGGTGTAGTGGTACATGGCGTGCCTCCGTGTCGTGGATTGATTCTCAATCCGTTCTTTGAGACAGCTCTGCTGTCTAGAGACCTCTCCCCTGCTCGGTGGAGATTTCCTTCTTCCCTGGTCACGGCGTGGGTAGAAAAGAAAAACCCCGCTACAGCAACTGCTGCAACGGGGTGTGAAGTACTAGTTTTCGAACAACTGCACGCGAGCCTGAGCACCGCCCTCGTGAACCACTTCTGCGAGACGACTGCCCTCGCCAATGTCGATTAACTTCGCCACCAGCGACGGGAACGTCTCTTTGCTGCTGATCTCGGTGGCCCTGTGTGCGGCAACGCCAGCTAGCCCCGGCTGGCCTGTGGCGTGAGCGAGCACGGCAACGGTGGCGGTGAGATGGGCGCGCATCCCTGGCCAGCTGGTCGGGACAGCACGCATAACCTTCTCTATGAACGCAAGGCCAGCCTGCGGCTCATCGAGCAGCGCCGCCAGCAGCGTGTCCCGCAAGCGCGGCGTGGTGAAGCATTTCAACGCAGACCGAACAGCGCGGGTGCTCGGCTGGGTGATTCCTGCCGCCGCCTGTTCGTACTCACGCTGCAGCATGTCGGAGAACATGGGCGGGATATACGCCAGCGCGTCTTCGATGATGTCGGCGTGCTCGGCAGCGTCGATGCCGTGTTCGGTGCTGTTCAGGCGTGCCTCGATGTCGTCTTTGCTCGGCTCCGGCAGCGCGCCGGTGTCTGCAAGCATCTGCTGCAGCGCCGCTGATGCGGCGACCTCGCCGACAACGCCGTGGCGCGGCTCGTCGATGAGCGGATGCTGGTACACAGACCACCAAGCAGCCCCAGTGACGATCTCGGGCACCTGCACCACCCCGAGCAGCGGCGGTAGGTGCACTGCCCCACTAGTGAGATACGTTGCCGTCTCGTCAAAGATCGGTTGCGCAATGTCATCGCTGATCATGTACGCGATAACAGCGTCGAGTTCGAGGTGGTGGACCCACGCTGCGAACCGCTCGCGGCTCTCGGTGAGCTTTGCAACAGCTTCGTCCAGATCGAACCGCGCGACCGGGCCGAGGCGGATGGTGTCGACGCCCTCGTCGTCGACGAAGAA
>NZ_KV818011.1:8091-11077 GCF_001814825.1 Corynebacterium sp. HMSC071B10
ATGTGTGCCGAGCGTCGCTAGCGCAGCCTGTGCTTGGCTTACCGGGTGCGAGCGCTAGCGACGCAGCATGGTTAGATCCCCGCGTCGCCGCTGGTTAAGCGTTACCTTTGGCGCGATTGTGGGACTTGCAGAGCAGCTCGCAGTTGCTTTCCTCGGTCTTGCTGCCCTTCGACCATGCAGTGACGTGATCGGCGTCCATATCCTTGAGCGGCCAGATCTTCGTCTTGACCCCCTCGTGACCGAGGGCGCAATACGAGCAGTTCGAGACACCGTTCTTCTCGGCGGCGTCCGTTTGGCGCTTGTACACGCGCTTTTTGACCGCCTCGGTGAAGACACGCACGCTAAGCAGCCGCGTCTCTTTCTTGCCGCCGAGCAGGTACTCGTAGATGCCCTTCTTCGACTGGACCTGCGAGTCGGAAAGCAGCTCGCGTGCTTCGGCGGTCATCTCTGCTGCGTCGTAGCCCTTGTCGCCGTACTGCTCATAGAGCCTGTTCCATGCGATTCCACGCATGGAACTGACCGTCATCTTGAACACGCTTGCGGCCCAGTCGATGACGGTGGTGAAGTACGTCTGCAGTTCATTGCAGTCGTCGTCATCGCGGTGCTTAGCCATTTAGTTGTCGATACTCACGCCGTCACGCTGAGCGATCCAGTCGAGGGCGACTTCAAGCACCTCCTGGCGGGCGGGTTCACCGCGCACGAAATTCGACCACTTCGACATCAGTCGCCAAGAAGTCTTCCGGTGGTGCATGCGCTACAACACCCGCAGACGGCACTCCTGGTGCAACTTTCTAGCCCCCCAATGACTTCGAAGCACTCACATCAGCTACGCCGGCCCAAGCAGCATAGCTAACCCCCGACGTGTCTACTTTCCGGGGGTCAGGCCCGGCCGTCTTTGACGGTGGCGAGTACGCCTGAAGATGCGCAGCAGATTCAGGGGGCCGACACCGGAGAAGCGTGACCCTTACAAACAGACTGTGGCCCCGGCTGCATCAGCAGTCGGGGCCACCCTGCCACAGTAAGCACGATAAGTAGGAGGTGGATATGCGAGACAAGTTCTCGACATATTCGCGCACCACCGTGCGCCTCGATAAGGATTTAGACCGATTTGTCGAGGAGGTCGCACGGGTCGTAGGGGTGCAAAAGGCCGTCGTGTTCCGGGAAGCTCTCTATGTCCTCGCGGAGGAGGAGAGCGTGCTGACGCAAAAGCGTTTGGCCCCGGACACGCTGCGCCGCCTGGACGAGATGAACGACCAACTGCGGCGGATTGGCGTCAATCTAAACCAGTTGGCTCGCCGCGCGAATATCGACGGCGTGGCCCCCGTGTCTGAGGCTGTAGAAAGCATTGGCTCCGAGGTTTCTTCTCTTCGCAAAGAGGTGAAGGACTTTGTCCACAATCAAGATTAACTACAGCCAGAATATCCGCGCGGCAACGGTCTACGCCGTCTATGGAACGGCAGACAATGCCCGCAAGGGTGAGGTGCGAGCCGATGCTTTATGCACGGTTCAACCTAACGCTGAATCGTTTTCTCCGGAGGCTACGGCTGGCCGTTGGTCGGGTGTGGACTTCATGGAAGCCAGTGTGGAAGAAATGGAGCGATATGCTCCGGCTCAGCGCACTGACGAAGCAATTATTTATATCCAATCGTGGGCTAAAGACGAGCTGGATAAGGATAACCCGGCCGATGTAGCTCGGGCTAATGCGGCTGGCTCAGAGCTGGCGATGCGGCTGACGCAGGGCACGGGAGTTCCGTTTACCGTGGCTACGCACACCGACAGTAAAAGCGGCTGTGTCCACAACCATATCGTCTTTGCCAACCACGATACGCAGACAAAGAAGGCTGCACCTCGGGATATGCGCAACTGGTACAAGCTGCGCAATATCAACGACGAGCTGATGCGCGATTTGGGGATGCGTGTCCTGGAGCGAGAGCCGGAAATATCGCTGCTTCCTGCTGAGCGCAGGGCACGCAAGGAGGGCAAGTCCACAGACTCGACGGGCCTGGGCGTGGATGAGCTGACCGCAGCCACGTGGGCAGATTTTGCCCGCAAGCGCATGGATGAGCTGTGCGCGGATAAACAGGTGGCAGATGCTGACGACCCACTGGCGAAGGCAGTAGAGATTGCTGGCAAATACAACCTGTCTCTAAAAGTGCAGCCCAACTCAAAAACCGAGGGTGAGTCGCTAACCGTGGCCCTGGTCGACGACGACGGCGAGGATGCCTACTTCACGAACACCACGAAGGCCGGACGTACTCGAAAGCGTAAAGCAGCTAAAGCTGGCTCAAAATTGGGCCGCAGCTACTCGCTAGAGGGTGTGACCGAACGCGTTAACGAGGCCCAATCAGCCCTTCTTGCGCGGCAGCTTGCAGCACTTCAAGCCAATTCAACCGATGACGACCTGGAGGCGAAATACGGCTCCAGCCTTCTCGATGACGAGGAGGAAGAAAACTATAACAACCAGGAGGTATTCAATCATGGTGTCAGTGACCGAGATGACGAAGCTAGCCCAAGCAGCGGCGAAAGGCAAGATGGACAGCGTCTTGAAGGTTCTCAGCCCACGCCTGGACAAGGCGGAGAAGGCTATCAAGACGCTGCAGGAGAAACTGAAGAGTCTGCCGGAGAATACAGGGGACATTCTCAGTTCTCTGCCCAGCGACTTCTCGACGAGGTTGACGCAAGCGGAAAGCGAATTAAGGAACGTAAAAAGCAATCTCGCCGCAAACAAGAACTACGTGAGCAGCAGTCACTTCCAAGTAACGATGATGGAAGTGCAGCAGATGATCACCGGGCTGATAAGGAACATCGAGGATCTGCCCAACGGCCTGGAGGGGGTAAAAGGGTACCTAATCGAGATAAGCGAGCAGATGTCGCGTCTGACAAGGATGCAACAGCTGGTACTCAAAGCAGCCGAAAGCCCCATCCATCTCGACAAGGATTCCAGCCAAGCAGTAGCCCAGAGCCTGAACGCTCAGATGACTTCGAG
>NZ_KV818012.1:0-347 GCF_001814825.1 Corynebacterium sp. HMSC071B10
TGGGGTTGCCCGCAAATCGTGGACACGTAGTGGAGCTACCTAGTGGTTAGGCAGCTATTTCTTTTCTGCTAGTGGTTAGACCAATTTGGTTCTCAAAGTCGACGGGGCTGACCATACCGAGTGCGGAGTGCCGGCGTCGACGGTTGTAGACGACTTCAATCCAGTAGGCAACGGCCTTGCGTGCGGCATCACGGGTCGTCCAGCGCTTACGGTCGTAGAACTCGGTTTTAAGCGTCGACCAGAACGACTCAGCCATCGCGTTATCGAAGCACACGCCGGTACGCCCCACGGACTGAGCAATGCCCAGGTCGCGGCAAACGTCCCAGAGCTGCTCGCTTGTAAACTGT
>NZ_KV818013.1:0-2121 GCF_001814825.1 Corynebacterium sp. HMSC071B10
CGGCATGGTGTACTTCTGCACTCTCACGAAGAAAAGCGCGATCGGGGAGGCGGGCAAGTGAGCGCCGTGGACGGGACCGTGGGCCCGTGGTCGTTGCTCGCCCCGATTCGGACCCGGATGCGTGCGGTGGTCGCGTTATCCGTCCTGTCGTCGGTGGCTACCGTCGCTTCGCTGGTCGGCATCATCGACATCGCGATGACGTACCCGGAGGCTTCGGAGCATCGGACGTGGTTGGCCGTGGCTGTCATCGTCGTCGCCGCAACGGTGCGCATGGCCGCGGACGGCGCCGCCGGCATGCTCTCGCACCGGGCGGATAACGACCTGCAGCTCCACCTCCGGCGCCGGCTGGTCGCCCAAATCCGGAAGTTACCGCTGGGCTGGCTGGACGCCCGGCGCTCGTCGGGAATCATCGAGTCGGTTGAGAAGGACGTCGCGGCTGTCCACCAGCTCATGGGCCACACCGTCGGTGAGACCGTGGTGGCGGTGCTGGTTCCCCTGCTTTCCCTCATCGCGCTCGTCGTGGTGGATTGGCGGATCGCGGTGGTGGCGGTCGTTCCGGTGCTGGTCACCTTCGCCCTGATGGGCGTGATGATTTCGCGCGGAGCCGCTCTTCAGCGCGACTACGAGCGAGCCTCCGAAGGAGTGACGGCCGCGGTCATCGAGTTGGTGCGCGGTATCCCGGTGATGAAGTCCTTCGGGCGCGCTAACCAGGGCGCGGGTCGCTACGATGCCGCGGCGTTGTCGTTCGTCCGCGCGTGGTCCGCCTGGTCCCGGCAGTCGAACATCTATCTCGGGCTCATCGACGTGGTGACGTCCCCGACCACAGTCCTTGCGGTGGTGTGCGGGGCCGGCCTCGCTCTGAGAGACGCCGCGGGCGGCATACCGGAGGGTCTCGTCGCCGGGCTGGTTCTCAGCCTTGGACTCTCCGCGGCGATCGTGCGGGTGGCCATGAACTCCGAACCCATCATCGCGGGGATCGCCGCCCTGAAGTCCATCGCGGAGGTGCTGAGCACGCCGCCGATCGCCGAGCCCGCCGAGCCGGTGCCCGCACGCGAAGGCGCGCTCGAGGTCCGGAACCTGGTCTTCTCCTACGGCGATGGGCCGCGGGTCCTCGACGGGATGTCCGCGACGTTCGAACCAGGGACCCTCACTGCGCTGGTGGGGTCCTCCGGTTCCGGAAAGTCCACCGTCGCCCGGCTGTTGGCGCGTTTCCACGACCCCGTTGAAGGCTCGGTGCTGCTGGGCGGCGTCGATCTTCGCGACATCGCCGTGCGCGACGTGCACCGCTCGGTGTCGGTGGTGTTCCAAGATCCGCAGTTGTTCACGCTGCCGTTGCGGGAGAACATCCGGCTGGCCAGGAGAGACGCCACCGACGACGAAATCATGGCGGCCGCGAAGCTCGCGAACCTCGATGCGGTCATCGCGGCGCTGCCGAAGCGCCTGGATTCGGTGGTCAACGTCGATGTGACCTTTTCCGGTGGTGAGGCGCAGCGCGTGGCCATCGCGAGGTCGATCGTCACGGACGCGCCGGTGCTCATCTTCGACGAGGCAACCGCTTACGCGGATCCGGCTTCCGAGGCCCTCATCCAGTCCGCAATCGAGCGTTTGGCCCGTTCGCGGACGGTGATTGTGATCGCGCACAGGTTGAGCACGATCCGCAACGCCGACCGCATCCTCGTTCTCGATGGGGGAGCGGTCGCGGAGGCGGGTACCCACGACGAGTTGCTTGCGCGCGGTGGCCGCTACCGGGATTTGTGGCGCGCGTTCGCGCTCGACGACGAACCATCCGCCCCGCGGGGCACTGAATCAGACGATGAAAAGGCGGCAAACCGATGATTCGGGACTTGTGGTCGATGACGGATCGGCGCTCGAGAATGACGCTGGTGTGGCTCATTGCGTTGGCCACGCTTGCCGCGCTGGCCCAGGGAGCGGCGTTCGTCGCGCTGCTGCCGCTGCTGTCGGCTCTGGCCGAGGGAGATGATGCGACGGCGTGGCGTTTCACCGGCGTCATCGCCGGCCTCGCGGCCGCCCATGCGGTGCTGTCCCTCGCCGCGGGGACGGTCGGCAGGGCGAATTCCGCAGCGGTGCTGTCGTCCCTGCTGCATTCCCTGGGCGAACGCG
>NZ_KV818014.1:0-28014 GCF_001814825.1 Corynebacterium sp. HMSC071B10
AGGTGTCTACCTAACGGGGGTCAGGTCCCGTTGTCGGCATCGGCGGTGGGCTGATGTCGTTGATAACAGCAGCGATTTACGCCTTAAAGAGGCTTACGCAGGGGAAGAATGCGACAAGAGATGAGCTCATTGACCAGCTGGGAGACGAGCTGCTGGCCGAGCACGTGAGAAAGCTGCAAAAACACCGTCAATTTCGAGAAAATGTCAAGAAAGTAGTCAAGCCACTCACGCGGGAGGGGATTGCAGAGCTAACCCTCAAAGACCGTGAAGGGAAGATACTGGTGTCAATTGATGAGAATGAGGCAGAAGGAATCCTGGATCTCGAATCCGACGCCCGGTCCGCTGTCCGCTACGAAGACGCGATAATCACAATTGGCACTCCGCAGATGGAAAAGCCGTTGAAGCTGAAATGGCGTCTTGAGCATCCCGAGTATGGTTCTATCACTGCGTCGCTACAAGACGAAGATTTCGCCGTAGATGTCCTCAATGGCAGCGTCAGGTTCTATCGGGGGAGTAAATTCAAAACGAAGCTCAGAGTAGAGGAGGAGACTGACGTTACCGGTCAAGTCATTGCCCGGAGTTTTGAGATCGTTCAGATTGAACAAGAAGGGGAGGAGTATCCGACATTGGATCTTCAATGATGGCTACTTGTCACGCCTAGTTCTCTGATCGTCGCGACGACTCCTGGCACACACTGCTACTTGGGCGGCCGGCTTCCGCTGTGGAGAGGACCTACGGCATGTGCGACACTGTGGCGGAATTGTTCTTGCGGGGTAGACGTCTTTACCTAGTAAAGTGCCTCGGCTAGTATCAGAGATAGGTTCTCGTCTTCATAGGCGAACCAACCCCGCCGCACCCCTCGCTGAAAAGCGAGGGGTGACGTGCACCGTCACCATTTCCGGTGAAAGCCTCTCTGCCAGAGTGGTTGCATAGTGGCGAACATGTCAGCCATAGCCTTATTCGCTCGAGCATCACTAAACGGCAAAAACTGCGAACGGCGGTACACATAAGCCACCAGGTCGACTGCTTGGACCAAGCGGCTGTAGCACGAAGGGGTGAAATGCAGCCCGTCCGAAAACTTCGGCAGTGTGCTTCCAAAACGGCCGGGAGTGCCGAACTTCCTTGCCCGGGCATACATGCGTTGGTAAGTCGATTTGTTTCCGACGTCGTCGCAGATTCCGATGACCCGCTCGTCGTTGTAAGCCGCGTAATCGTTAACTTGCTCTAACGCGAAAGTAAGCGCCCACCGGTGTGCATCACCAGGAGCTTTGACGCGCAGGTCGACGGATCCGTGGCATACTGCGGCTCCCTCAACTGACACGATCGCATCAATTGCATCCTGATAAATCCGGACACGGGCGCGAGGCGCGATGCCCTCCCATTTACCTTCTCCACCAGAAAGCTCGTATCCGTGGAGTTCAATTTCGTCCGGACAGTTGTGCTGTCTCCGGGCCTTCTCGACCACATCATCGAGTTTGGCCTCAAGCTCGCCAATCCTATCTGCTGGTAGCACCAAAGCCACCAGGGCGTGTTCCTTGTCCCTGGCATACGTCTCATCCAAATATGCAACCAGCACGTTTTGCTCACTTTTGATCCGTATCCATAACCTCCGTTCAACCCTAGCAATCTCATCGACTACTACCTACCGGCAAGAGCCGTGCGTTCTTTTCACTTTGGTGGCTTGACGGCTAGCTCCATTTAGACCCGGAAGTCGCTTGCCCCGACGAGCCACTGACTTAGCCGCCGATCAGCCAGAAAAGCGACTCGTAACGGTCGAGCAGCGCTTCCTCGCGGAAGGTCGCCTCCCCGGCGTGACGTAAACGGCGCAGCATCGCGACGGTGTACGGCGACATTTCGTGCTCTGCTTCGTCACGCTCGGCTCGAAGTTCCGCACTCGTCTTCGGAATGAACAATGGTGCTGGCATGATTCCACCTCGCTTCAGTGATAGCCGCAGATACCTGACTGTAAACTACAAGGTTCTGCAAGCTTTACGCGGCACCTAGGAGAACGTGGCAGTGGATCAGCTCAACGGTTATGCGGTCATTGACCTCGAGACCACCGGCTTTGGCAAGTATGACCGGGTTTTAGAGATCGGCGTGGTACTGCTCGACCCGGACCTGAACGAGGAGGACCGGTGGCGCACGCTGGTCCAGCCGATGCGCGACATCCCCAACTCCGAGATCCACGGCATCACCGCGACCGACCTGGTGGACGCGCCTACGTTCGACCGCATCGCCGAGGAGTTCCGCGCGGTTGTGGGCCACCGCACGCCGGTGGCGCACAACGCGCCGTTTGAGAAGCGTTTCCTCGCCGCCGAGTTCGCCCGCGCGAACGTGCCCGATACGCTGCCGGAGCGGTGGGTGGACACGATGAAGTTGGCGAGGGAGCACATGGGCGTCGGCAAGCTGAGCGAAGCGTGCGAGGTTGCGGGCATCCGAAACGAGAAAGCGCACTCCGCGCTTGGCGACGCCGCCGCGACCGCCGAGCTCTTACGCTACTTCCACCGCGAGCACGGGTGGGGCTCCCGGATTGGCCAGCTGAGCGGCAGCTTGCCGGCGAGCGGGGCGCGCGCCGAGGACGCCTACCGCGACACGCTCGCGAGCGCGCTGCGCGACAAGCAGATCACGCGCGAGGAGGCCCACGAGCTCGAGGCCGCCGCGACCGGGCTCGCCCACGAAGACGTCGAGGCGATCAACGAGGAGTTCATCCGCCAGCTCGTCGTCCAGGCCTGGGCCGACGGCGTGGTCACGGACGCCGAACGCACTGAACTGCTCGCCATCGCCGACGCGCTCGAGGTGGACCGGGCACTGGTCGAGCGCCTCATCAAACCGCTGCCAACCGACATCACACTTCACCCCGGCGACCGCGTGGCGCTGACCGGCACCCTCGCCATGCCTCGCGACGTGTGGACCGCCCGCGCCATCGCCGCAGGCCTTGACGTCGGCGGCGTGACCAAGAAATGCGCCGTCCTTGTCGCCGCCAACCCTGACACCATGAGCGGCAAGGCGCGCAAGGCCCGCGAGTACGGCGTGCCGATTGTGGGGGAGTCGCAGTTCGCCCACCTCATTGCCTCTATGGAAAACCCCGGCCCGCTTACCGACGCCGCCGCCACCGAGCCGTCTCCCGCCCGCACTGCCGCCGCGTGGATCGCCGAGCATCCGGACCGCCCGCTGCACGAGCTGGCGCCGCAGTTGCGTCCCGGTGATGCGCCGGAGGCGACGGGGACTGGGATCGATAAGTATCTCGACCTGTGGGGCGAGCACTTCCCGCAGACGCTTGCGGCCAGCGCCGCCGACCTGCGCAAACTCCACGGGGTGGGGGAGAAGCGGCAGCTGAAGCTCGTGGAACTCGTGGTGGAGCTCGCTGCCGACGGCATCGCCGCCGCGCCCGAAGCGCCAGAACCCGCGCCGCAGCCGGTCTCCCCGTACGCGGAGCCTGCGCCGACGACGCCGAAGGACACCACCGATTGGGCCTACCCGACGCCGGAAGAGCTCATGCAGGAAGCGAACAAGCCGCTCACCTCGCCGCCGATGCAGTACGAGGACCCCTTTGCCGTCCTTGCGGCCGAGGAGCCGAAGAAGAACCGCGCGGCGCAGGTGTGCAAGTGGTCGGCGATCACCGTCGTCGCGTCCTTCATCTTCCTGATGATCCTGGTCGGTGCGCTGGGCGCAGCCGACGACAACCCGTTGGCCATCCTCACCGCGCTGGTCTTCCTCGGCGCGGGCGTGAGCACGGTGGTCTCCGGCATCGTGGCGATTATCGTCTGGTTCCGCCGCCGCTAGTGCTCGGCGAACGTGGAGGTGTCGATGACGAAGCGGAACTTCACGTCGCCTGCAACGACCCGCTCGTAGGCGGCGTCGACCTCGTCCACGCCGATCTTTTCAATGACGGCGCCGATGCCGTGTTCGGCGCAGAAGTCGAGCATCTCCTGGGTCTCGGCGATGCCGCCGATGTTGTTGCCGGTCAAAACTTTGCCGCCGCCGACCAGGCTGCCCATGTGCACGCCCAGCTGCCCCGCGGCAGGCCGACGACGGACATGATGCCGCGAGGTTTCAGCAGCTTCAGGTAGTCGTCGAGCGAGTAGTGCGCGGAGATGGTGGACAAAATGAGGTCGAATTCGCCGCAGTGGTTGTCAAAGAACTCCTCGTCCTCGCCGGTGGCGAGCATGCGGCTGGCGCCGAGCTCGTACGCTTCCTTCTCCTTGCGCAGTGAGCGCGAAATCACGGTGACTTCTGCGCCTTTCGCCGCGGCGATTTGCACACCCATGTGGCCGAGTCCGCCAAGTCCGACAACGGCAACCTTGTCGCCTTCCTTCACGTCCCAGCGGGCGAGTGGCCCGTAGGTGGTGATGCCTGCGCAGAGCAGGGGAGCGGCGACGTCGAAATCTAGCTCCTCGGGGATCGTGCAGACGAAGTTCTCGTTGACCACGACTTTTTCCGCGTAGCCGCCCTGGGTAATTGTGCCGTCGACGTCCTTGGAGTTGTAGGTGCCCACGTTGCCGTTCAGGCAGTTTTGCTCCTGGCCGTTTGTGCACTGCTCGCACTCGCCGCACGAGTTGACCAGGCAGCCGACGCCCACGCGGTCGCCGACTTTGAACTTGGTCACCTTGCTGCCCACCGCTTCAACGACGCCCGCGATCTCGTGGCCGACGGTGAGCGGGAAGTGCGCTTCGCCCCACTCGTTGCGGATCGTGTGAATATCGGAGTGACAGATACCCGCGGCCTTGATGTCAATGACCACGTCGTCTTCGCGCGGGTCGCGCCGTTCGATCTCCACGATCCTAAAAGGGGCGTCGGGGTGTTCCTTTTGCAGCACTTTGCTCGTGATTGTCATGCTGGCAATGCTACGCCCGGAAAGCTAGTTCTCCTCCTCGGCAAACAGGACAGTGAACAGGTTGTCAATCGCGGCGTTGCGGGCCGCCGCGCGCGCCGCCGCGGCCGTCACCGGCTTCTTCGCGTCCGGTGCGGTGTGCGGGGCGGGGCGGCCGTGCACCACTGCAGTCCGCGTCGCACCGGCATCGATTTCATTGAGGTAGACCACTGCGGTTTCCCCGTCGGCGGTGCTGAAGATCCCGGCCTCGCCACCGTTGGGGATCGCCGCGGCGATCAGGTCGGGGATCAGCCCGTGCGAGCCGTTGACACGATCCGGCTCCCACCCGCCCGCAGAAAGATCGTAGGAGACGTCCACCACGTCCCACTCGCCGAACTGCAGGCGCGCGGTACCGGTGTCCAGCGAGCCCGGGTCGGGCACCACCGTGACGTCGCGCAGATCCGTGCCCGCCGGTGCGCACACGGCGCGGATGTAGGCGGGCAGCTGCGCGTGCGTGGTGGGGTAAAGGCCGGTGTTGTCGGGGAAGGTGATGTTGGTGAAGAAGGGTTGCGCGTCGGCGTCGATAAGCGAGAGCACCGTCGTGGCGGGCGCAAGCCGGAAGCACTCGAGGTCATCGCACACGCCGTCTTCCACATCGGCCGGCTCGATGCCGGGACTTAAACGCAGCCCGGCGCGGTCGAAGAGGTCGAGGTGGGCGGCCAGGATGTCGCGGTCGGTGACGGTTAATTGCGGTGGCATCGGGCGGGTCCTTCCTTCGCTAGCGTTCCTCCTGCCTATCGTAGGCCCGTTGCCACGGGTTGCGCCTGCTTTGCCCGTAGCGCTCGCGCGGGGGCGCGGCGGCGGCCTCCTCGACAGCGGGAGTAGCGCCGAGTTCTTCCTGCTCCTCGCGGAAGCGGCGGCGCTCGCGGGCCTCGGCGAAGATGAAGTAGAGCAGCCCGGCCGGGGCCATGATGCCAAAGGCGATCCACTGCAGCCCGTAGGAGAGGTGGTTGCCGGTTTCCAGCATGGGCAGCGGGATCGCGGTGAGCACGCCGGGCTGGTCGGATAAGAGTTGCAGGTAAGGCGCAGCAAGTGAGGTGCCGGTCAGCTCGCCGACTTGCGCCGGGTTGATGGAGTAGACCATGTCGTAGCCCTGGTCGTGCATCGGCGCCTTGGTGTGCTCTGGTTCGCCGGCGAGCAGCATCGCCGTGATGGTGACGTCGCCTGCTGGGGCGGGTGCGATCTCGGGGACGTTCGTGGAGTTCTCCGCAGGCACCCAGCCGCGGTTGACCAGGATGGTTTCGCCGGATTCCAGCTCGAAGGGGCGCAGGACCTGGAAGGCGGGGTTGCGGTCCACCGGCCGCAGGCGCAGCAGCACGTCCTCGCCCACGTAGCGGCCGGTGGCGATAACGCGCGACCACTCGTCGTCCGGGCCGAAGCCGTCGAGTACTTCGGCAAGCGGGACCGGGTCGTGGTCGAAGGCCTCGGTGATGTGCTCGTTGCGCTGCTCGAGCGCCTCATTCTTGCCCAGCTGCCAGGGCGCGAGGAAGGTAAAGGCGTAGTAGGAAAACAGGGCGATCAGGATGGCAGCGATGATCCAGCCGGGGTTGAGCAACGCCTTCCACCCGCGCTTAGTGCCGCCTGTCTTACCCTGTTTGCCCTTCACGCCTGCCTAGTCTAGCTGGTCGTTCACCCAGGCGATAATGCCGTCGGCGGCCGCCTCGATCTGTTCGCGGGTGGTGGTAAAGCCGTCCGTGCCGCCGTAGTAGGGGTCGGCAACACCGGCACCTTCGGGCGCGGCCGGGTCGAAGGAGCGGATGAGCCGCACGTGGTCTTCGTCGACACCGCGGGCGACAAGCTCGGAGACGTGGTTGGTATCCAGCGCGACGATGAGGTCGGCATCGTATCGGTCCCCACCGAACTGGGCGGCGACGTGCTGCGAGCCGTCGTAGCCGTGCGCGGCCAGCTCTTCGCGCGCCCGCGAATCGGCCGGGCCGCCGACGTGCCAGCCGCCGATGCCTGAGGACGTCACGCGCACGCGCTCGCCCAGCCCGGCTTCTGTGAGCTTGTCGCGGATGATCACCTCGGCCATCGGCGAGCGGCAGATGTTGCCGGTGCAGACAAAATCGATGTGGAGCGGTTTAGCGGTATTCATTGACAATCTCCTCCAATTCGCGCGCAGAATGCGCGGTGTGCGTGGCTTGCGCCCATTCCTCTTCCGTGCCGTAGCCCCAGGTCACGGCCACCGACGGCAGCCCGAACTCGGCGGCGCCACCAAAATCGTGGGTGCGATCGCCCACCATCACGGCCCGCGCGGGCGCGTGCTGCGTCATCACGTAATCGAGCACCTCGATCTTGGTGCTGCGCCCGACGTCGTGATTCGCCGCGCCCAGAAAGTCGATGTGCTCCAAGATCCCGGCGCGCTCGAGTGCGAGTCGCGCAAAGCGCTCGCTTTTCGACGTCGCCGTGCACACCCCAATCCCTTCCCCCTTCCATCGGGCGATCAGCTCGGCCATGCCGTCGAAGACCTCGAAGCGCTGCCAGCCTTCGCCGGACATGTAGGCCGAGTACGCCTCCATCGCCTGATCCATCTGCGCAGGCGAAAGGCCCGCAGCGGCCATGGAGTCGCGCATCGGCGGGCCGGGGATGCGGCGGATGAATTCCTCACGGGGGCGTGTGAGACCCACGGCGTCGATGCCGCGCAGGAAGCCCTCGCGGATGCCGGGGTAGGAGTCGATGATGGTGCCGTCGACGTCGAGAAGCACTGTTAATTGCGTATCCTTCACGGCCCCCAGCATGGCAAATTTGTAGGCTGGTTGCCATGACTGTCGTAGCTGATGTTGTTCGCGCACTCGAGACCGCCTACCCGCCGCAGCTTGCCGAGAGCTGGGATGCAGTGGGGCTGATCTGCGGCGACCCGGACGCCGAGGTGGAAAAGGTCGCCTTCGCTCTCGATTGCACCCAGGAGGTCGCTGAGGCCGCGGTCGCCGCCGGCGCGCAGATGCTGGTTGTGCACCACCCGCTGCTCATGCGCGGGGTGACCTCGGTGGTGGCGAACACGCCGAAGGGCAAGGTCGTCCACACCCTGATTTCCGGCGGCTGCGTCCTGTTCGCCGCGCACACGAACGCCGACTCCGCCCGCCCGGGTGTCTCCGACGTGCTCGCCGAGCTCATCGGCGTGCGCCCCGGCCGCCCGATCAAGCCGATTTTCTTGAACGGCACCGACAAGTGGGGCGTGCACGTCCCGCCGAAGGATGCGGACGGGCTCAAGCGCGAGCTCTTCCACGCCGGCGCTGGCGCGATCGGCAACTACCGCGAGTGCGCGTTCAGCCACGAGGGCACCGGCGAATTCACCCCCGTCGAGGGCGCCGACCCCACCGATGGCCAGGTGGGCAAGCACTACACCGCGCGCGAGGTCCGCGTCGAGTTCGTCGCCCCCACGAAGCTGCGCGCAAAGCTTATCGACGCCCTGCGCACCGCCCACCCCTACGAAGAACCCGCCTTCGACATCGTCCAGCTCGCCGAGCCGGAAGGCACCCGCGACCTGGAAACCGCCTACGGCCTAGGCCGCGTCGGCGAGCTGGACACACCGATGACGCTGCGCGAGTTCACCCAGCAGGTCGCCGACGCCCTGCCCGAGACCGTCTGGGGCGTACGCGCCGCCGGCGACCCGGACCAAATGGTGCAGAAGGTGGCGGTCTCCTCCGGCTCGGGCGATAGCTTCCTTGCCGATGCCGCGAAGCTCGGCGTGGACGTGTACGTCACCTCGGACCTGCGCCACCACCCCGTCGACGAGCACCTGCGCGCGGGTGGGCCCGCGGTGATCGATACGGCGCACTGGGCGAGCGAGTTTCCGTGGACGCAGCAGGCGGCGAGTATCGTTGAGCCGCTAGGCGTTGAAACCCAGGTGCTGGATATCCGCACCGACCCGTGGACGGTGTCCGCACACCCGAACGCTAAGAACTAGAAAGAGGTAAGGAGCAACCGTGAAGCTTTCCGCTACCGAGCAGCCGGTGCTACTGGAGCTGGCGCAGGCCGACCGCGTGGCCGCGCACCCGGATTCCGCACGCCCCGAGGAACAAGAGCTGGAGAAGCTGCTGAAGCAGCGCAAGGACCTGCAGGCCGCCTCCGCGGCCGCACAGATGGCCGTGGACGACATGGAGCTGGAGATCCTGCGCATCCAGGAAGACGAGCGCAAGCTGAAGAAGCGCGAGCTCGACGACAAGCGCCAACTCAGCGCCGAGACGAACCCGGAGCGCCGCAAAGACTTAGAGCACGACCGCTACGCCGCCAAGTCGCGCATCGCCGACCTGCTCTCCGAGCTGAAAGAGGCCCACAACGAGATCGCCGCACTGCGCAACAACCGCGACAACCACGGTGCGCGCTTGGACGAGATCGACCGCAAGGTCGAGGCCGCCCGCCGCGCCGTCGAGGCGCTGCCAGTGCGCGAAGAGGTGGACACGGGTGCCCTGCGGGCCAAGCTGCCCGCAGACGTCCTCGAGGCCTACGACTCGGTCGGCGCCGCCGCCTTCAACGGCCGCACCTGCAACGGCTGCTTCATCCAGCTGCCCGCCACCGAGCGCGCCGAGGTGATGAGCGCGGATCCGGACACCGTGCCGCACTGCCCGAACTGCGACACCCTGCTCGTACGCGTCAAGCCGAACCCGGAGGCGTAGATGAAGGTCGCAGTCTTTACCGACGGCGGCTCGCGCGGCAACCCCGGCGTCGCCGGCTCCGGCGCTGTGCTTTACGACGAGTCCGGCGCAACCCTCGCCGAAATCGTCTACGTTGTGGGGGCGAAATCCTCCAACAACGTCGCCGAGTACCACGGCCTGCTGCGCGGGCTCGAGGCCGCCGCCGAGCTGGGTGCGACCGAGGTCGCGGTGTCAATGGACTCCAAGCTCGTCGTCGAGCAGATGAACGGGCGCTGGAAGATCAAGCACCCCGACATGCAAAAGCTCGCCATGCAGGCCCGCAAACTTGCTGGCTCCTTCGAGCGCGTCACCTACACCTGGGTGCCGCGCGCGAAGAACAAGAAAGCCGACGAGCTGTCCAACCTCGCGATGGACGCCGCCGAAAAGGACGGCACCCCGCGCATCGTTGAAACTGGCAGCGCCGCCGCGGCGAAGAAAGCCGAAGCCCCGCACGCTGCCGCGCTCGTCCACGGCGCAACCGACACCCCGCGCACCCGCTTCATCCTGCTGCGCCACGGCCAGACAGAACACTCCGCCGAGCACCGCCTGTCCGGCGTGTCCAACCCGGAGCTGACCGAGCTCGGGCAAGCGCAAGCGCGCCGGGCAGCCGAAGCACTGCGCACCTTCGGACCGATTGACGCGATCGTGGCCTCCCCGCAGACCCGCGCCCAGCAGACGGCGCAGGCCGCGGCCGACGCACTCGGCTTCGACAGCTTCGAGACCGTCGACGGTTTCCGCGAGATCAACTTCGGCGACTTCGAGGGGCTGACTCGCAAAGAGGCGCAGGAAAAGGATGGGGAGGCGTTTGGGGCCTGGGAGGCGTCGATAAGCAAGGCCCCTCCGAACGGCGAATCGATCACCGCGCTGCACCGGCGGGTGACCCGTGCGCGGCTGAAGCTGCAGGAGCAGCGCGAGGGGCAGACGATCCTGGTGGTGACCCACATGATGCCGATCAAGTCCGTGATCCGGCAGGGCCTCGGCGCGGGCGCGGAGGTGTTCACGCACAGCTTCCTCGACCTGGCCAGCATTTCCGTGGTGGATTTCTGGGCGGATTTCGGCGTCGTGCGCTGCGTGAACGACGTTGCGCACCACCGGTAGGGTATAGTGACGCCTTGCGAATGAGTCGGCCGGGTGACCGCGGCTGCCCGTACCGCCGCGCATGCGGGCTGGCGGGCGGCCGAGGAAAGTCCGGACTCCACAGGGCACGGTGGTTGCTAACAGCAACCCGGAGTAATCCGCGGGAAAGTGCAACAGAAAGTAGACCGCCCGGCGTACGCCGGGTCAGGGTGAAAGGGTGCGGTAAGAGCGCACCGGCGCTGGTGGTGACATCGGCGGCCAGGTAAACCCCACCGGGAGCAAGGCAAGAATCCGCGCTGTTTAAAGCGGGGATCGTCGGACGCGATGAGGCTGCCCGCCCATGTCCGAAGGTAGCTGCTTGAGGCGCCCAGCGATGGGTGGCCCAGATGGATGGTCACCGCCCTTAAAGGGTACAGAATCCGGCTCATAGGCCGGCTCATTCGCCTTTTGTACAGCGCGCTGCGTGCGCGTCTGGCACGATGGCGGGGTATGAAACTCTATGCCGCGCCGCTGAACTTTCGCGCCATCGCGCGCGAATTTTCCGTCCCCACCGATTTCGCGCCACCGGTGCTCGAGGAAGCGGCGCAGCTGAAAGACCAATTTGCCGCCGAGCGTATCGACGCCCGCTCGATCCCCCTTGTCACCATCGACCCGCTCGGCTCACGCGATCTGGACCAGGCCGTGCACATCGCCGAGCGCGGTGCCGGCTACACCGTCACCTACGCGATCGCGGACGTCGCATCCTTCGTCGAGCCCGCAGGCGCGGTCAAGGACGAGTCGCTGAACCGCGGCCAGACGATCTACCTGCCCGACGAGCCTGCGCGCCTGCACCCGCCAGCCTTGAGCGAGGACGCCGCCTCGCTGCTTCCCGACGTCGACCGCCCCGCCGTTTTGTGGACCTTCGAACTCGACCAGTGCGGCGAAGTTGAGCACGCCCACGTCGAGCGCGCTCTGGTGCATTCGGTGGCGCGCCTGGACTACGAGGGGGTCCACGCCGATTTCGAGGCGGGCACGCCGCACCCGTCGATTGCGCTGTTGCCGGAGGTGGGGCGGCTGCGGCAGGGGAGTTCGTTGCGTCGAAAAGCGATCAACCTGCGACTGCCGAGCGTGCGCGTGGGTGGCGATGAGGACGCCTTTGAGCTGTTCATCGAGCCGCGGCACCCGGTGATGGACTACAACTCGGAAGTTTCGCTGATGACGGGCATGGTTGCAGGCCGGATGATGGTCGAGGCCGGCGTCGGCTTCCTGCGCACGCTCGGGCCCGCGACGCGTGAGGCGGAGGCGGAGTTTCGGCGCGAGGCCGCGAACTTGGGCTACGAGGTCACAGGCGAGATCGGCGAGTTCCTCGCGGGCATCGACGCGGACACGCCACGCGGCATGGCCATGATGCGCGAGGCGCAAAAACTGCTGCGCGGGGCGGGCTACGTCGACCTGGCGGAGAAGGACGCGGAGGTCCACGCCGGGATCGGCGGCTACTACAGCCACGTCACCGCACCGCTGCGCAGGCTGGTCGATCGCTACGCCACCGAGGTCTGCCTGGCCATCTGCGCCGGCAAAGACATCCCGGAGTGGGTGTACGCGGATGCCCCGCGCGTGCTGAAAACGATGGGACGGACCTCGCAACTCGCGCACACCGTGGACAAGGCCTGCCTCAACCTCACCGAGGCGACCGTGCTCGCGCCCTGGGTCGGCCACAACTTCGACGGGGTTACCCTGCAGGTCAACGACGCCGAGGAGGCCCGCATCTTCATCGCCAACCCGCCGGTACTTGCGCCCTCGCACGGCGCGCCGGGGGAGGGCACCGAGACGAAGTTCTCGCTCGTGCGCGCCGACCCAGCCGCGCGCGAGGTGGGCTTTGCTTGGCCGGCCGACTAATCCTCGAGACAGGCGGTGCGGCCCGGCGTGATCTCCACGATGTCGAAGTCTGTGGCCATCGTGCGCGCGAACTCGTCGGCATCGCGCACCGATACCAGGGCGAGCACGGCCTTGGAGGTACCGGTGGCCGCCGGCCGCGCCGCGAGCGCCCCGCGCGTCTTGCACAGCTTCACCAGCGCGTCCGGCAGCGCTATGCCGCGCATCTCGGTCGGGGAGTTGACCAGGGTAAACAGGTCGTTCGTGTGGCGCGAGCGCAGCGCCTTGGCCACGGCCATGCTGCGCAGGGTTTCCGCTTCGCAGAAGTGCACCCAGGCGCGCGCCTTCTCCGGCGTCGGCGCGGTCTCGTCGCCGACGGTGCGGCGCGCGGTGACCCACTCGACGACGCGCTCGATGGCGTCGGGAAGCTTGCGTAGCGAGGTGACGCCGAAGTTGGCGCACGCGGCGTCGATAAACGCGCGGTGCTCGGCGATGCGGGCGACCTCGCCGTCGTCTGCCTCGCCGAACTTCTCCGCCACCGAGAAGATGCGCACGCCCTCGCGGCCGGGGTGCGGCGCCTCGGTGAGCGAGCCGTCGGCGTAGTCGATCACCGCGATGCCGGTGCCGCTTGCGCGCAGGGCCGCGGTGTGGCGCGAGCGCAGGCCGGTGAGCGAGGAGTAGGAGTCGACGGCCTGGGAGGCGATGTCGGCCAGGCGGGCGCGGAACGGCGCGTCGTCGATCTCTGCGTGGCCGGCTGCAAGCGCGAGGCACATTGCCGCATCGGCCGCCCACAGCGCGCCGAGGCCGGCGCCGAGCGGGATGTCGGAGACAACCGTGACGTCCAGGCCCGCCGTGTCGCGGGAGAGCACCTGGCGCTGGATGAGCTGGTGGACCAGCCCGCCCCAGCGCTTGGCCAGCGGGTGGTCGGCGTCGGCGGGCTCGCCGAGCGGGGCCGTTGCCACGACGTCCTCGGAAGCGGGCGCGGAGGCGGCAAAGACGAGCTGGTTGTCATCGCGCGGGCTGACCGCCACCGCCGCGCGCAGGCTGGACAGGCCGATCAGCGTGGTGCCGCCGAAGTGGTCGACGTTCTCGCCGGCCAAAATCCACGTCGCTGGGGCGCTCGCCACGTGTGCAGGCGCGTGCCCGGTGCGTTTCTCGTGGGCGGTACGTGCGCGATCCGCCACCGGGGCGGCGTGCTGGGCGGTCGGGTCGGTCCACAAAGACATACGGCGTTCTCTCCAGTCGGTTGGCGTGAAACCCCAGACTACCAACCGTGCGCGGCGGGTAGGGTGGGGCGAAAACGACCCCAGCAAAGGAGCAACAATGGCTGACGACAAGTTCTACTTCAACCCCACCACCGGCGAGGTCACCCAGGGCAAGGTCGCGTCCTGGGATAACCGCATGGGTCCGTACGACACCCGCGAGGAGGCCGCGCACGCCCTCGAGATCGCAGCCCAGCGCAACAAGGCCGCCGACGAGGCGGACGAGGACTGGGAGGACTAGAGCTTCTTCAACGCCTTCTTCACCTTCTTCATCGCCTTCGGGTAGCCGGCGAGTGCGGCCCGGCCGAGCTCGAGTTCCCGCTGGTAGAGCACGCCGTAGGCAAAGGTGTCCTCGCCGCGGGCGTGCGCGGCATGTGCCAGGCGCACGAGGTGCTCGCGCGTGGTGACCGAGTCCTGGAAGTCCCCAAGCACCGACTGCAGGTTCACGCACGCCTTGACCAGCGGCTTCGTCTTCAGTCCGGAATCGGATGCGGCGACTGCGGCGTAGCGCAGCTTCTTCGCCGCCTTGCGCACGGCGTGCACGTACGCCTCGCGCTTGGCCAGCGGCAGCGAAGCATCGTCGGCGTACTTTTCCATCTTCGCGTGGCGCTTCTTCAGCTTTTTGTAGGCACCGCGCAGCTGCGCATAGAGCTCCGCGTCGGTCTGCTCACCGGCCCGCTGCAGCTTATCGACGTCCACCAGCAACTCCCCAAACCGCTCCGAGTCCAACATCTGCACAATCTCGGCGTGCGCGACCTCGTAGACCTCGCGCATATCGCGGTTGAGGTGCGCCGCGGTGGCGGCATCGATGGTGCCGGTCTCGTCGGTGGCAACCAGGTCGTGGACGCGCTGCTCGACGACTTCGGCGTCGCGCGCTTTACCCAGCACCGCGGCCGCGTGCTTGAGTTCGGCTTCCAGGTGGGCGACGTCGGTGCCGCTGTAGGCACCTTCGAAGGTCTCCAGCAGCGAGCGCATCGTGCGGGTGGACACGCGCATCTGGTGCACGGCGTCGTCTTCGTCGGCGCGCACGCGCGGGGCGTAGTCGACGATCCTGTCTCGTGTCTCGCGAAGCGCCGCGTCAACCGGCCCGGCTGGCAGGCTGTCTCCGAGTGCTTTGACCAGCTTCGACGGCGCATCCGCAGGAAGCGCGCCCGCCGCCAGCATCGCCTCGGAGGCGTTATTGAGCAGCTGCTCTCCGGCCTCGGTACCTGCGACCGCCTCGCTCAGCTCCAGCTCCCACTCGCGCCAGGACTGCTTCTGGCCTCCGGGCAGGAAGGACTCGGAGGAGACATGGTCGTCGCAGAACTCGGCGTACGCGGTGCCGCCCTTGCCCAGCACCGATTCCACGCGCCGGTTGTCCACCCGCGCGATCGGAATCAGCGGCGCATCACCAATAACTTTCGAGACAGCGTCGAGGAGTTCGGCTGGGACCTCCGCATCGGAAGCGTCGGCAAGCGGCACCTGCAGCTCGCGGCGCGCGCCACCTTCGCCCGGAAACTTGACGTGCCAGCCGTCGTCCGTGCCGCCGGTGCGGCGACGCAGCACGGTCTTGGCGCGCGTGAGCCGCAGGTCCTCGGTGTCGAAGTAGGTGGCGGAGAGGTTGTGGGTGGTGGTGGAGGTAATGGACAGCGTGGCGTCGACAAGCGAGGGGCCCGGCGGCTTGACCCCCTCATCGACGGCGAACTTGACCTCAACTTCCAAAACTTCCTGCGGCATAATTCCTCTCCTCACATCGACTCAACTCCCAGCCTAGCGCCGCTACAGTGGGAGTATGAACACTCAACAGGAAGACGTGCTGCGCAAAGTCGAGCAGCAGGACATCTCGTTTTTGCGGCTGTGGTTCACTGACATTTTCGGCTCGCTGAAGACCGTGATGATGTCGCCGGCTGAGCTGGAATCCGCCTTCGAAGAGGGGGCGGGCTTCGACGGCTCGTCGATTGAGGGATTTACCCGCATCTCCGAGTCCGACACCTTGCTCAAGCCCGACCCGTCGACGTATCAGGCGCTGCCCTTCGACGAGGATTCCGGGCTGCAGACCGGGCGCATGTTCTGCGACATCCCCATGCCCGACGGCGAGCCGCTCTACAGCGACCCCCGCCAGGTGCTGCGGCGGCAAATCGAGAACGCCCGCGACATGGGCTTCGAATTCATGGCCAGCCCCGAAATCGAGTTCTACGTGGTCAAACCCTTCGAACCCGGCGAGCGCCCCCGGCCCGCCGACCTGGGCGGCTACTTCGACCAGGCCAAGCGCAACGAGGCGCCGAAGCTGCGCCGCCAGGCGATCGCCGCGCTGGAATACATGGGCATTGTCACCGAGTTTTCCCACCATGAGGCCAGCGCCGGCCAGCAGGAGATCGATCTGCGGCACACCGACGCGCTGACCATGGCGGACAACGTGCTGACCTTCCGCTACATCGTAAAAACGGTCGCGGAGGCCAACGGCGTGCACGCCACGTTTATGCCCAAGCCGTTTCCGCACATGGACGGCTCGGCGATGCACACGCACTTCTCCCTGTTCGAGGGCGACGAGAATGCCTTCCACGACCCGGACGACGAGATCAGCCTGTCGCGCACCGGCCGCCAGTTCATCGCCGGCATTATCGAGCACGCCAACGAGATCTCCGCGCTGACCAACCAGTACGTCAACTCGTATAAGCGCCTGCAGTTCGGCTCCGAGGCGCCCACCGCCGCGACCTGGGGCGTGTCGAATCGTTCCGCGATGGTGCGCGTGCCCACCTACCGGCTGCACAAGGCGGAGTCGCGCCGCATCGAGGTCCGCTCGCTCGACTCGGCCGCCAACCCGTACCTGGCCTATGCCGCCGTGCTCGCCGCCGGCTTGCGCGGCATTTCCGAGGGCTACGAGCTCGACGAGCCGGCCCGCGACGATGTCTTTGCGCTCACCCGCCGCGAGCGCCGCGCGATGGGGTACCGCGACTTGCCGAACTCGCTCGACCAGGCGCTGCGCTACCTCGAGCAGTCCGAGTTCATGGCGGAGGTGCTCGGCGAGCAGGTCTTCGAGTACTTCCTGCGCGCCAAATGGGACGAGTGGCACGACTACACCAGCCAGGTCACGCCCTGGGAGCTCGACAGCGGGATGGATCTGTAAATGGCGCTTCCCACCCCGGCCAAACTCGGGCTCGCTTCGCCGCGCGCCGCGCAAGACATCGAGGAGCTTTCGCTTGACGACGCCGCACTGCTTTGGACCCTTGCCGGCGCCGGCGACCCCGACCTCGCCCTCAACACCGCGCACCGGTTCGCCGGCGCGCTGCCTGCGGAGTGGAGCGAGGTGCGCGCGGCGCTCGCGGCCGACTCGGCGTTCTGCACCCGCTTCTTCGCGCTGCTCGGCGGCTCGACGGCGCTGTCGGACCATCTCGTGGCCAACCCACATTTGTGGCGCGAGCTTGCCGCCCCGCTACCCACCGAGGAGGAGATGCGCGAGTCGATGCTTCGCGCCGTGGAGGCCGAGCACATCGACGAGGCGACGTACCGCGCGGGCGCGCGCTTTAGCGACAAGCACGCCTCCAAGGATGCGCTGCGCGAGACCTACCGCACCCTCATGATGCGCATCGCCGCCGCCGACCTCGCGGGCACGTTCACCCCGCTCAAGGGCCACGGCGGCACTTCGCCTTTGGGGTATTCGCGCACCACCGCACTGCTCACCGCGCTTGCCGACGCCGCCCTGACCGCAGCCCTCGCCGTCGCCATCCGCCAGGTCTACGGCGACGACGACCCCGACACCGCGCTTGCCGTGCTGGCGCTGGGCAAGTGCGGCGCTCGCGAGCTGAACTACATCTCGGACGTTGACGTCATCTTCGTCGCCGAGGACGCCACCGCCAAAGCCACGCGTACCGCCAGCGACTTCATGCAGCTGGGCACCGCCTGCTTCTTCGAGGTGGACGCCAACCTACGCCCCGAGGGCAAAGCGGGCGCGCTCGTGCGCACCCTGGACAGCCACGTGACCTACTACAAGCGTTGGGCGGAGACCTGGGAGTTCCAGGCGCTGCTCAAGGCGCGCCCGCTCACTGGTGCGCTGTCGCTGGGTGAGCGTTACGTCGAGAAGCTTGCGCCTTTGGTGTGGGAGGCCTCCCAGCGCGAATCCTTCGTCGAGGACGTCCAGGCGATGCGCCGACGTGTGCTGGACAACGTGCCCGAGTCGCTGCGCCAGCGCGAGCTCAAACTCGGCGAGGGCGGCTTGCGCGACGTCGAGTTTGCCGTGCAATTGCTGCAGCTCGTCCACGGCCGCATCGACGAGAGCCTGCGCGAGCCGAACACGGTCGAGGCCCTGACTTCGCTTATGGTTGGCGGCTACGTCGGCCGCGAGGACACCGACAAACTCATCCGCGCCTACGAATTCCTCCGCCTGCTCGAGCACCGCCTCCAGCTGCAGCGCTTCAAGCGCACCCACCAGCTGCCCGCCGCCGACGACGTCAAGCGCCTACGCTGGCTCGCCCGCACCGCAGGCTTCCAGGCCACGGCGCGCCACACCGCCGTCGAGGAGATGCAGCGTGCGCTTTCGCAGCTGCGCCGGGTCGTCGCAAATCTGCACGAGCGCCTCTTCTACCGCCCGCTGCTCGAGGCCGTGGTCGACCTGTCGATCGGCGAGGCCACCTTTTCCGCCGACGCCGTCAAAGCGCAGCTCGCCGCGCTCGGCTACCGCCACCCAACGCGCGCCTACGACCACCTTAATGCCCTGGTCAAGGGCACTTCGCGCAAGGCAAAGCTGCAGGCGATCCTTCTGCCCACACTCATGCACTGGCTCGCCAGCACCGCCGACCCCGGCGCGGGCCTGCTCAACTACCGCAAGCTTTCCGACGCCGCCATCGACCGCAGCTGGTTCCTCCGCATGCTTCGCGACGAGGGCGTCGTCGGCATGCGCCTCATGCACATCCTCGGCAACTCGCCGTACACCTCCGACCTGATCATCTCCGCCCCCGATGTGGTCAAGCTGCTCGGCGACGGCTCCAGCGGCCCGCGCCTGCTCGAGCCCGCGCCCGACCAGGTGCACAAGGCAATTATCAACTCGGCGAACCGGCACCGCGACAACCCGGACAAGGCGGTGGCCGTGGCGCGCTCGCTGCGCCGCGCGGAGCTGGCGCGCATCGCCTCGGCTGATCTGCTCGGCATGATGGACGTGCGCCAGGTGTGCACCGAGCTGACCATCGTGTGGGAGGCGGTGCTGCAGGCCGCGCTCGAATCTGAGATCCACGCCGACCTTGTGGAGCAGGGCCTGAGCACGCAACCCGCCCGCATCGCGTTTATCGGCATGGGCCGGCTTGGCGGCGCGGAGTTGGGCTACGGCTCGGACGCGGACGTGATGGTCGTGGCGGAGCCAGTGGGGGAGACGACGGAGTCGGATGCCACCGCCTGGGCCGCCCGCATCGTCGACCAGATGCGCAAACGCCTGGCCAAGCCTTCCGACGACCCACCGCTCGAGGTGGATCTCGGCCTGCGCCCCGAGGGCCGCTCGGGCGCGGTGGCGCGCACGATTGCCTCCTACGAGCGCTACTACAGCGAGTGGGGCGAGGTCTGGGAGAAGCAGGCGCTGCAGCGCGCCACCGTGGTCGCAGGGCATGCGGCAACCGGCGAGGCCTTCCTCCACATGATCGACCAGTTCCGCTACCCCGCGGGTGGGGCCAGCCGGGCTGACATCCGCGAGATCCGCCGCATCAAGGCCCGCGTGGACAACGAGCGCCTCCCGCGCGGCGCCGACCGCGCCACCCACACCAAGCTGGGCCGCGGCGCGCTCGCCGACGTCGAGTGGACCGTCCAACTGCTCACCATGATCCACGCCCACAAGCACCAGGGCCTGCACACCACCTCCACCCTGGACGCGCTCGACTTCCTCGCTGAACTCGACGACCCGGCAGTCCTGCCCGCCGAGCAGGCGGAGATCCTGCGCACCGCGTGGCTCACCGCCACCCGTGCCCGCAGCGCGCTCGTTTTGGTCTCAGGCAAGCGCACCGACCAGCTGCCCGCGCCGGGCCCGCAGCTCGCGCAGGTGGCGGGCTCCGCCGGCTACGACCCGGACCAGCAGCAACAATTTTTAGAGGACTATCTGCGCATCACGCGCCGGGCACACCAGGTCATCGAGGAGGTGTTCTGGGGAGAGCCGCCCACCCGCGAGTTCGATTGAGCCTAGAGTGGGGGACATGGCTGTGCACTTTTCAATCGATTTAAACGATGCGACGTTTGCGGACTTGGTGGCGCTGGTGGAGGGGGCGCGTGTGGCGGGCGTCGACAAGCATGCCCGGCTCGAGCTCGAGGACACCACGCTTACGCTCGAGGTCGAGCCCGACACCCGCCGCACCACTACCACGCGGACGGAGACCCAGCTTCCGCAGCTCGGCGATGCGGCGATCCGTTCGGTGGTGGACATCCTTACCGGGCGTCAGGAGCCTCCGCGCTAACGATCTTCACGCTCGGGCTAGCAATCCGCTTCGCTTTGCGACGCGACACGAGCAACCCCACCAGCAACACCGCCGCCGTCACATAGAAGGCGATCCACGCGTGCTGGAAGTCCGCCCACTGGTAGGTCTGGCCGTGCGCCGAGTGGTCCAGCAGCACGCCGACCGACTGCGCGGCGATCATGCAGGAGACGAACCCACCCATGTTCGCCAGGCCCGTGCCGGTGGCAACCATGCTGGCCGGCAGATGCTCGCGCACCGCGTCGAAGCCGAAGTTCGAGGTCGGCACGCACAGGCCCATGAGCACCGCGACCACGAGGATCGCACCGAAACCGCGCGGGGCATCGGAGGCGAAAAACACCATCCAGGCCACCGGCGTGACCGCGCCTAAGACGAGCGCGGCGAGGTCGCGGTTGGCTCCCATGCGCGCCGACAGCGCGCCGATCGGCGGGGCGGCGACCACGTTGACCACGGTGAACGCAATGAGCACGGTGCCCGCCTGGGCTTCGGAAAGGCCCATGCCGAGCGTCATCAGTGGTACACCCCACAGCAGGGTGAAGCTGAACATCCAGAAGATGCACCAGCCGTGGATGAAGAACGCCTCCCACGTCACCGGGGAGCGCACGACCGTGCCCAGGATCTTAGACAGCGGCATTGCGGTCGAGGACTCCTGCTTCTGCTGCTTGATCTCGCGGCGCTGGCCGGGCGTCATCTCCGCCCACTCGGGCGTGTCTGCCACCGCGATCGCGGCGAGGATGGCAATGAGCAGGCCGAGCGCGCCGAGTGAGACGAACGCCACCGTCCAGCCCTTCGCGGACAGCAGCGCGAAGAACGGCACGGCGGAAAGGAACTGGCCGACCTGGCCGACCGCAGCGGTCAGCTGGGTAAACAGCGGCGTCTTCCGGGGCGGGAACCAGTAAGGCAAAATGCGCATCGCGGACAAGAACGCGGTGGCGTCGCCCGCGCCGATGAGCACGCGCGCGGCGAGCGCGACCCCGTAGCTTGTGGTCAGGCCGAGCGTGATCTGGCCGACCGCCATCACGATCGCGCCGACGACCAGCATGAACCGCGGGCCCAGCTTGTCGATCAGAAGCCCGGTCGGGATCTGCGCCGCGGCGTACACGCCGACCTGGACCGCAGTGAACACGGCGATGCGGGAAGCGTCGACGCCGAAACGGTCGATCGCCTCCACGCTGGCCACGCCAAACGACGTGCGCCCCAAGATGGCGACGGCGTACACCGCGACCGCCCCAAACCACACAAAAAGCGCCTTGGATGTGATCTGCTCGCGAGGGTGAACATTTGCCATGGCAGCCTATGCTAATCCCCGGCGCGGCGTTATGCGCAATTATGTGCGGGAGACGATGGGGACGTGGCGGGTGATGTGTGTGGCGCGGCGTCGAGAAGCGAGCAGCCCGATCAGGCACACGGCTGCCGTGCCGAAGAAGGCGAGCCAGGCGAAGCGGAAATCGGCCCACGTGAACGCCGTGCCATCCAGTAGCACCCCGACGAGCTGCGAGCCGACCATGCAGGCGATGAACCCGCCCATGTTCGCCAGGCCCGTGCCGGTGGCCACCATCTCGGCGGGCAGGTACTCGCGCAGGGTGTCGAAGCCGAAGTTGCCTGCGGGCATACACAGCCCGAGCAGCGACGTCACCACCGCGGCGGCGGTAAACCCGCGCGGTTCGGCGGAGGCGAAGAACACCGCGAACGCCACTGGCACGATCGCGCCGATCCACAGCGAGGCGAGATCACGGCGCACGCCGAGCCGGGCCGAGACCACGCCCATGAGCGGGGCGGCGATCACGTTGCCCACGCTAAACAGGATCAGTGCGGTGCCGGCCTGCGCTTCGGAAAGCCCCATCCCCTGGGTCATGAGCGGCACGCCCCACAGCAGGGAGAAGGAGAACATCCAGAAGATCCCCCAGCCGTGAATGAAAAAGGCCTCCCACGCGATAGGCGAGCGCACCACCGTGCGCAGCGTAAACGCCAGTGGCACGCGCTGCGCCCGCTTTTGCGCGTGCACTTCTCGACGCTGCTCGCGCGTCATCGCCGACCACTCCGGTGAATCCGACACCACCACCGCGGCCACGAGCGCCACCAGCACGCCGAGCGCGCCGAGCGAGACGAACGCGATCGTCCAGCCGCGCGCGCCGAGTAGCGCGAGGAAGGGCACGGCGGAGAGGAACTGCCCGAGCTGGCCGAGCGCGCCGGTCAGCTGCGTGTACAGTGGCGTCTTTGTCGGCGGGAACCAGTAGGGGAGGATGCGCATGACGGAGAGGAACGCGGTGGCGTCGCCAAGCCCGATGCACGCGCGGGCGGCGAGTGCGAGACCGTAACTTGTGGTCAAACCCAGGGTGATCTGGCCTGCGGCCATCACCAGCGCGCCGGTGACCAGCATGAAGCGCGGACCGAGCCGGTCGATCGCTAGGCCGGTCGGCACCTGGGCCGCGGCGTACACGCCGACCTGCACTGCGGTGAACACGGCGATGCGGGAGGCGCTGACCTCGAAGCGCGCCATCGCGTCCATGCTGGCCACTCCAAAGGAGGTCCGGCCGAAGATCGCCACGATATAGACGGCGACCGCGCCCCACCAGACAGCGAGCGCGGTGCGTGTGACCTTCTCCCGCGGGTGAAACGACACCGTAGTTTTCTTCATGCGCCGCACACTAACATTCACGCATTCGACCCGCCGCGGGGGTGCGTCCCGTAAGATTGACGGCCGTGGATTACATTTCGACTCGCGACCAGACCGCCACCCCGCACAAGTTCACCGACATCCTGCTCGGGGGCTTAAGCGCCGATGGCGGCTTGTTCATGCCCGCCACCTACCCGCGCCTTTCGCCTGCGCTTCTCGACGAGTGGCGCACCCTCCTGCGCGACAAAGGGTACGCAGCCCTGGCGGCCGAGGTAGTCAAGCTTTTCGTGGACGACATTCCGGCCGCAGCGATCGAGGAACTCACCGCCAAGGCCTACCACACTCCGAAGTTCGCGCACCCGGACATCGTGCCGGTGACTGAGCTGGACGAGAAGCTCTCGATCGCCCACCTTTCTGAGGGCCCGACCGCGGCGTTTAAGGACATGGCGATGCAGCTGCTCGGCGAGCTGTTCGAGTACGAGCTGGCCCGCCGCGGCGAAACGCTCACCATCCTGGGCGCGACCTCGGGCGATACCGGCTCGTCCGCCGAGTACGCGATGCGCGGCCGCGAGGGCATCCGCGTGTTCATGCTCACCCCGGCCGGCCGCATGACGCCCTTCCAGCAGGCGCAGATGTTCGGCCTGGACGACCCGAATATCTTCAACATCGCCCTCGACGGCGTCTTCGACGACTGCCAGGACGTGGTCAAGGAGGTCAACGCGGACGCCGCCTTCAAGGCGAAGTACGCGATCGGCGCGGTCAACTCGATCAACTGGGCGCGCCTGCTCGCGCAGACCGTCTACTACATCTCCACCTACCTGCGTGTGACCTCATCGAACGAGGAGCGCATCTCGTTTTCGGTGCCGACGGGCAACTTCGGTGATGTGTGCGCAGGTCACGTCGTCAAGCAGATGGGCCTGCCCATCGACCGCCTGATCGTGGCCACGAACGAAAACGACGTGCTCGACGAGTTCTTCCGCACCGGCAACTACCGCCCCCGCTCCGCGGCCGAGACCCAGGCGACCTCGTCGCCGTCGATGGACATCTCCAAGGCCTCCAACTTCGAGCGCATGCTTTTCGACGCCCTCTCGCGCGACGCCGCCACCACCGCCCACCTCTTCGGCACCAAGGTCAAGGAGGGCGGCTTCGGCCTCGACGAGATGGGCGGTAAGCAGGTGCTCGAGCGCATCCGCGAGGACTTCGGCTTCGCCTCCGGCTCCTCGACGCACGCCGACCGCCTTGCCACCATCAAGCAGACGTGGGAAGAGTATGGGGTGATGGTCGACCCGCACACCGCCGACGGCATCCACGTCGCCCGCGGCCTGGCCGACGAGGTGGACACGCGCATTGTCGTGCTGGAAACCGCGCTGCCGGTGAAATTCGCCGACACCATCGTTGAGGCGACCGGGCGCGAGCCCGAGGTGCCGGAGCGCTTCGCCCACATCATGGACGGCGCGCGCCACGTCACCGACCTGCCCAACGACGCGGAGCGGGTCAAGCAGTACATCGCAGACAACGCCGAGAAGTAAAGGAGCGCCCAATGGCACAGGAACAGTTCGCAGGACCCGACTACTTCACCGAGTTCGACCCGGAGAAGTTCTTGCGCGACATCAAGATCCAGGCCGAGGAAGCCAAGGAGGGCACCGACTCGGAGCAGCGTGACTGACCCCACACAACCCGGGACGCATTACCCGGCCGGCGGCTACGGACCGGGCGGCAACGAGGCCCGCAAGTACCAGCCAGCCCACGGCGAGCAGTGGACCTTCCCCACGCCTGTGCAACCTGTGAAGCGCAGCCACAACGCCGCGTGGGCGCTGTGCGTGGTTGCTGCTGTGCTGCTCGTCGCCACGGTGGTGTGGGCTGGGCTGCAGACCCCGCAGGCACCGTCGCTAAGCAGCGCCGAGCAAGACGCCCGCGAATCGGTGCAGACCCCGCGCGAGCAGGACGCGGCCGCGAGCGAAAACCAGGTCCGCGTGCCCGCGTTTGCCCTGTGGGCGCCCGGCACGCGCATCCAGTCCACCGACCACAAGCCCGCGCCGGGGGAGAGCTTTACCGCCCAGTCGTGCACGACGGCGCTGAGCTTTACCGACGCCGCGGGTGAGCACTACGCGGTGACCGCCGGGCACTGCGGGCGCGTCGGCGATTTCGTGTGGCCGACCAACGCCACGCACGCCTACGACTACGCCCGCGAGGTCGGCCACTTCATCTACTCCGGGCTCTACAGCGGCGACGGTTCGGCGGCGGACGGGGTCGACGTGGGCATCATCAAGATCACCGACCCGGAGCGCTACATGGAAGTCATCGGCGACCCGATCCCCACCGGCGTTGCCGAGCAGATCCCGCCCGTCGAGCGCGTCTGCAAAACAGGTGCGACCACCGGCTACACCTGCGGCGAGTTCGTGGACACGCAGCGGGTGCAGATCGTCAACGCGGGCGCCGACGAGGACCGCGAAACCTTCGGCGACATCGCCAGCGTCTGCGCCGCCGCCGGCGACTCCGGCGGGCCCGTCTTCACCGAGGTCCACGGCCGCGCCGTGATCATTGGCGTCGTCTCCGGCACCGAGGCCGGCCGCAGCGAGGAGGACTGCTGGGAGGGGATGGAGGACCCGAAGCTCATGTCTTACTCGAATGTCGAGCAGCTCATGGCGGTGATCAACCACGTCGTCCCCGACGCCGTGTGGGAGCACCAGACCTGGTAGGCGCGTTACAGGCCCCACTTCTCGCGGAACGCCGCGCCGGTCGGCTCGTGTTTGAACGTGTGCGGGCGCGAGGGGCGTGCCTCCATGATGGTCAGCTCCTCGGGGCCAAAGGCCTCGAAGGTCGTCCGGTCGAGGTAGGGGCGCAGCCCGAACTCCTCCCACGCGGGGCGCAGATCCTCTCCGTCGGCGTCGAGCCACGTAAGTGTTGCGAGTCGGCCGCCGGATTTCTCCAGGTTGTTGGTCACGGTCACCGAGTCCGCGCCGTGGTCCGCGCCGAAGTGCAACAGCTCGTCGAGGGGCTGCGGCGGCACGGTGGAGAAGCAGAAGCCGAGCAGCTCGAAGCGCATGTTATCGGTCGTGCGCAGCGTGAGTGTGTCGACGCAGTTTTGCTCGAGCAGGCGGGAGAGGTGGCCGGTGGCGTCGGGGTCGGTAAACGCGGCGTCGCTAAGCGTGCCCTGCACGGCGACCCCGGTGGCGGTGGTGGCGACGCGCGCATCGGCGATCACCCCGGGCCGGATGCTGGCGGTGACATTCGCAGCATCGGCGGGCGCCGGGTTCCAGGCGCGCACCGGCGCGGCGGGCGCGTTGGCCTCCGCGGACTGGCGGTAGCTGGCCAGCGCGGCAACCATCACCACAAGCGCGATGAGCAGCGCGCCGTAGCCGGCGATGAACGCTGCTTTGGGGACTCGCTTCAGGGTCTGCATCGCCGCTTAGCCTAGTCGACGTAGACTCGAAGCCACGATAAGACGCGAAAGGATTTGACTGTGCCAATTCCGGAATTCATCGTGCAGATCCGCGAAAAGATCGGCCACGACCCGCTCTGGATCCCGGCGGTCGCCGCGATTGTCCTGCGCGACTCCGCGGACCAGTCCGCCTGGGCCATGCCCGAGGTGCTGCTCGTGCGGCGCGCGGACAACGGAAAGTGGACGCCGATCACGGGGATCGCCGACCCCGGCGAGCAGCCGCACGACGCGGCGGTGCGCGAGGTGCGCGAGGAGACCGGCATCGAGACCACGCCCGCCGCGATTCTGGGTGCCGGCTCGATCGGCCCGGTCGTGCACGCGAACGGCGACAAGGCCAGCTACATGTCGGTGCAGCTGCGGCTGGATCCGGTTGATCCGACCGCGGAGCCGGTGGTCGGCGACGACGAGTCGGTCGAGGTCGGCTGGTTCCCCATCTCGCGCATGCCAGTCACCGACCCGAAGTGGCGCTTGGTGATTGCGGATGCGGCGGCGCAGCGCAGGCACCCGGCGTCGTTTCAACCGCGGATGGGGTTTGCCAAGCGGTGAGGCTCGGCGTCGATTGCTCCGAGTACCAGGCCGGGATTAACTTTTCCGGCTTCGACTTCGCGATCCTGCGCACCACCGACGGCACCTACCAGGACCCGTGCTTCGCGCAGTTGCTCGCCGCCGCTACTGAGGCCGGCTGCGCGCTGGCCACGTATCACTTTTTGCGCAGCCCGTCTGAGGGCACCACGATCGCCGAGCAGGTCGACGCCGCGCTCGATGTCCTCGGGCCGCATCGGCTGCCGATGTGGCTCGATGTGGAGTCGCCAGCGGGGCTTTCGCTTCTCGACGTCCGCAACGCCCACGCCACCTTCCGCACCGTCGGCATCCCCGTCGCCGGCGTGTACACGAACACCCGCTACTGGCGACGCCACATGCGCCTAGCCAACCCGGCCGAATTCGGGGCGCTGTGGCTCGCGCAGTGGGGCGACAACACGGTCACCGATCCGGCGCTGCTGGGCGCGTGGCCTTCTCCGCTGGGCATGCCGCGGCCGCAGCTGTGGCAGTTCACCTCGCGCGGGCGCGTCGGCGGGATTGAGGTTGATTTGAACCTAGCGGTTGCGGGGTCGGTGGGCCTGCGCTAGGTTTTGGGCTTATGGGGGATCAACAACAATTACGGGCCTTTTTGGCCTTCAAAGCAGGGGGAATCGCAGCACTCCGCCTCGTCTACGAGGCAGGCCTCGACGCGGATACGCTTGTCGGGATGGGCGCGGCCGACGACTACGCCGACACGCTCGTGCGCCTCGCCCGCCGCTTCTTTCAGCGAACGAGCCACTCGCGCTACCAACTCGAAGCACGCGCTGCGGCAGAAGCCAACCGGCACTGCATCGAAACCCTCGAGCTGATCGAACACACCGCACGCCGGATCACCAACCCGACCAAGCGCTGGGAATACACCGCCGAGCTGTGCGCCACCGAGGGTGACACCACCACCATCAGCAAGAAAGCCACCCGACTGCGCAAAGACTACCTGCCACCACGCCCGCCGCAAGACGGGGTGCGCATCCAACGCAGCGAGATGCACGACAAGTTCATCATCCGGCTCACCGGCCCCACCAACGACTTACAGGACCTGGTCACCACGTTTGAAACCCCCGGCGAGGACGGCAAACCCATTGACCCGATCGACTGGCTAGTCAACAACCGCCACATCGTCCAAGCACCGGTGGCGATACACGCGATTATCACCGACAAGGACATCGACCACGTCCTCGCCGGCACGGATGACCGACCCGACCAGGAACCGGTCGTGGTGACCAACACTGGTGTGAAGATGACCACCAGCCAGGTGCT
>NZ_KV818015.1:0-2585 GCF_001814825.1 Corynebacterium sp. HMSC071B10
CATCCTGGTCTTCACTGTGGCGTTGGCTCTCGACGCGCCGGCGGCGATCCAGCGTGCCCTGCCGAATTGGACGTCGTCGCTGTCGAACCGTTTTGAGAATTCGGACTTGGCCAATGACGCTCTCAACAAGGTCGGACCAACTGGGAGCGGTTCACTGCAGTCGTGCCGCCGCGCCGACCCCGCGCAGCTGCAGGATTGTGGCCCGGCACCGGAATTCGCGGGGCTGACGAACTGGATCAACGCCGACCAGCCGCCGAGCCCGCAGGACGGTGGTGTCATGCTCGTTGATTTCTGGGCGTACGCCTGCATCAACTGTCAGCGTGCGGGGGAGCACATCACGAAGCTTTACGACACTTATCGAGATTCCGGCCTCACCGTCGTCGGCGTCCATTCCCCTGAGTACGCTTTCGAGCACGACCTGGGCAATGTCCGCAACGCCGTAGAAAAGGAAGGTATCCACTACCCGGTGGCGCAGGACAATAAACCATTACTGGATACTCACCACAGCGTTACTAAATCCGTGGTCCTAACAGCTATCGCGTCCCCATTCGTGGCCATGTCTCAGTCGTTTAGCAAGCAGGCGAATACGCTCTGGTACGAGATTTTCGATGTCGTCAAAGACAACTCGCTGGTGGACTACTCGGGGCCGACTCCTGCGGATAACGTGATGGAACGGCTACTTCAGGCACGCTCATAGTTATTGGCGTAGTGCGGGTACGGTGTGGGCGTAGATGACGACCACTGCAATCAAGGCGATACAGACGGCGAAGGGTGCCAGCGGGTTCCACCCGTAAAGGGCGGTCGAAGCCAGCGGGGCAATCGCGTACGCCAACCCATTATTAGCGTTGATGATGCCAGCCACTGCGCCTTGCTCATCTGCACTCATCTTCAAGGTTGGGCCAGTGTTGTACCCGGGCATCGCCAGTCCCATACCTACCCCCAGCACGATACACCCGACAACCAGTAAAGCGTGCGAGGAGGTAGGCCAAATGAGCACAGTTGCAACTAGTGTAATGGCCAGACCAGTACGTAAAAGCTTCGCTGCTCCCCACCCTGTCTTTGGAGCAATCACCGCTTGGGCAATGATCATGGTCACGCCCATGATGGTCAGGTAAATCGCGGAAATACCTGCGGTCGCAGTTGCCGACAGGGCGAAGCGGTCTTGGACAGTGAATCCAAAAATCGTAGCAACAGAAGAAAACACAAGAAACATCACCAGACCAGTTGCTAGCCAGGGAGCTACACGCGGATCAGTGAAGCGAATCCGTTGAGGCTTTGCAAAAAGTTGCCCTCGGCTTTGAGGTGCGAAACTCACCAAGAGAACAACCAGACCAATCACCATCACAACGGGCATGACCACCAAGGGCAAGAGCAGGCCACCAGCAGCGGCTAACACACCTCCAGTAACACCTCCAACAATGGAGGCCATCCCTTGAGCCGCTCCAATCATGCCCAGTGCTTTTACCCGCCCGTTCTCGCTGGCAGCATGCGTGACCAGGTGGGCTTGCGCGGTCGGGGCGATCGCTGAAATCCCTCCACCATAGAGCAAACCACGAGTGATCACAACACCAAAAACTAGTCCGACACCGCCAACTACCTGGTTCATCCCCAGGTAGGAGACAATACCGAAGGCGCTCAAAGCGATGATCGCGATCGCAAGCCCAGCAGCGAGTACACGTTTAGCGCCGACACGTTGGGAAGCTCGCCCCCAATAAGCACTCAAGCTCGCTAGTACAATCGCTGCCAAAGAGATAGTGGCGCCAATATGCCATTCCCGCAATCCCATCTGTCGTGACAGTGGCGCGATGATCGGATTGAGAATCATTTGCCCCATAAAGGCGAGAAAAACGATTCCCACTACCAGGTTCGCTTGCGCTGCTGGATCAATAGAGCTCTGTGTCGGCTTATTACTATGAGGGTCGGGCATCACTACACTCCATTACTAGAACACTGTTTCACTTAGGGATATTGTAGAATGGTGTTCTAGTAAGGGTCAAGGAATAAGTTAGGGTCACCTTATGAACACTGTGCTAACGGGGCGAAGGGCTGGGCTATCACGCGAGCTGATTGTCAAACAAGCTGTACAGTTAAGCGCGATCAGTGGCGTTGAGGGATGGTCAGTACGGGACATTGCCCGTGAACTGGGCGTGGTTCCCTCAGTGATTTATCATTATTTTCCAAACAAGGAAGCCATTTGTGATGCTGTTGTAGACCGGGTATGTGTCGGGATTGAAGTTCCCGACCCGGACCTTGAATGGAAAGCCTGGTTTCGAGCTATGGCTCACAATCTACGCCCCGCATTGTTAGCATATCCGGGGATTACCGACAGGTTCGCGCGGGGCAAGTTCACCGAACAGTTTTTGCCGATGATCGATGGAGCCTGGGCCAAACTACAAGAAGCTGGGTTTGGTGACAATTCGCCTGTGGCCTACACAATTATCGCGAACTCGATCATCCACACGATCGGAGCGAGAAACCTGCGCGCATCCAATCAAATCCAGCCTCGCCACAACCTGCACGAAATGCTTGTCAGGCTTGAGCCTATGATGGCTCAATCTGAAGCGTCCTGGGTTTAGTTCCTACCT
>NZ_KV818016.1:0-14318 GCF_001814825.1 Corynebacterium sp. HMSC071B10
TGAAAGAAAACCCCTTGCAGTACCGGGTACATGGAACACCGGTACCAACTACGCGGACTCGCGGTACCAACTACCCCGAATCGACAGGGGCGTGTATCGGTAGTTGCGGGTTTTCAACATTCAACTTGAGCCGGTACTCCGAGAAGATGCCGCATGTTTTCTCTAGTCGGCAGGGGGCTGCGTTTCGAATATGGCAATTTTGCCTGTTGGATGGCACGTACAACATCCGCCATTTCGTCGAATTTCATTGTCACGCGGCCGTTGGGTTGTTAAGGATGGCACCACTCCCCGGCGTGTCAGGGCCGGATATTCCCTCAAGTGGTACTTGAGGGTCTAGAGTGGCGGATGTGAATACTGTGAACCCTGGTGATGGACATCGCGGACGAGACGAGTTTCCGCGCGAGAGCGACGAGTACCGCGGCGCCCACCGCCGCGCCGACGAGCCGGATGAGGCGTACGAGGACTACGAAGGCTACGAAGAGTACGCCGACGAGCCCGAATACGTCGAGGCTGAGCCGGTTGAAGAAGCCGGTGCCGGTTACGTTTCCGCCGATGAGGCGCGGGAGGGTTCGACTGCGGTAGCGGCTGGCGCTGGCGCAGCGGCAGCAGCCCCCGCGGCAGCGCGGCTGCCGAAGCGTGGACTCGCAATGATTCTCCTGGCAGTGGGTCTGCTCCTGCTACTGTGGGGCATTTTCGCGCTTGGCCAGGGCAAAGACTCTTCCGAGAATGCGGCGCAGGAAACCCAGGCGTCGCAGCCTGCAGACAACGGCGCAAACAATGACGCCAACGCACCTGGTGCAAACAATGGCGCGAACGCCAGCGGCGCAAACGCGAACGACCCGAACAACGCAGCCAACAACCCCGCCGACCGCGAAAACAACGGCGACGCAAACAATCCAGACGCAGCCAACCCCGACGCCGACCGCAAGAACAACGCGAACAACCCAGACGCAAACAACCCTGACAATCCAACGCAGCCCAACCCGGCCGCACCGGATCTGACGGCGCAGAACGCGCAGGTCTACGTCTACAACAACTCGGGCGTTCCGGATTTGGCGAACCAGACCGCGGGCAGGCTCGACGGCCAGTACAGCGTGGCAAACAAGTCGCAGGACGCTGCCGCGATGAATATGCCGGAGCAGACCTTCGGCGTGTTCCCGGAGACCTTCGTCTTCTACAACCCGCAGGTCGCGGGCGCGGAGCAGGTTGCGGCGGATATCGCGCAGCGCGTCGGCGGCACCCCGCGTGCGACGAATGACCTGCCTGGTGATGACACCCAGCTGCCGTCGGAGGCGCTGCAGAACCGCCACGCCATCACGGTTGTCCTCGCCGGCTAACCCAAACCTGAAACCAAATTCCCGCGTTTTGCGCCCAGCAACCTAGACTTGCACGCATGGATCCTTATCGCGATTTTGCACGATCCACGGCGCCGACGCTCGGCGTGGAGTGGGAGGTCGGCGTGGTCGACCCGGACACGCGCGACCTGGTGCCGCACGCCGAACGCGTCATTGAACAGGTGGAGCGGGAGCACCCCGGCACCCACCTGGAGCGCGAGTTCCTGCAAAACACGATCGAACTGGTCACGCCGATCTGCCAGAACACGCGCGAGGCCGTGGACGCCCTGCGCACGGACCTGGAGAAGATCCGCAGCGCGGCCGAGTCCCAGGGCCTGAAGCTGTGGGCGGGCGGCGGCCACCCGTTCTCCGATTTCCGCGAGCAACCTCTAAGCCCCAAGCTCACCTACAAGGAGATCATCAACCGCACGCAGTACTGGGGCCAGCAAATGCTGCTGTGGGGCATCCACTGCCACGTGGGTATTAGCCACGAGGACCGCGTCTGGCCGATCATCAACGCGATCATGACCAAGTACCCGCACCTGTTGGTCACCTCGGCCTCCAGCCCGGGCTGGGACGGCATCGACACCGGCTACGCATCCAACCGCACCATGCTCTACCAGCAGCTTCCCACCGCGGGCATGCCGTACCAGTTTCGCGACTGGGACGAGTGGGTGCAGTTCATGCGCGAGCAGCAGAACTCCGGCGTGATCAGCCACACCGGCAGCATGCATTTCGACGTCCGCCCGGCCGCCAAGTGGGGCACCATCGAGGTGCGCATTAGCGACGCTACGTCGAACCTGCGCGAACTCGCCGGCATCGTCGCACTCACGCACTGCCTGGTGGTCTACTACGACCGCATGATCGACGCCGGGGAGGAGCTGCCCACCCTGCAGCCCTGGCACGTGGCGGAGAACAAGTGGCGCGGGGCCCGCTACGGGCTCGACGCGCTCGTGATTACCAGCCGGGAGACCGACGAGCGCTGGGTGACCGACGAGCTCAACGACATGCTGGACGAGCTACGCCCCATCGCCGAGGAGCTGGACTGCGTGGAGGAGATGGAGATCGTCCGCGAGATCATGGATCGCGGCGCGGGCTACCAACGCCAGCGCAAGATCTACCAGGCCACCGGCGATTGGAAGCGCGTAGTGGACGCGAGCTGCGAGGAAATGTTTACGCTCCAGCCACCACGCTAAACACCTAGTCCTTCGGCCCCTCCGGGTCCACGCGCTTGGGGTGGTAGTCGGCGGGGCGGTCGTTGCGACTGAGCTGGTCTGGCCCGCCGTAGAGGCCCTCGCGGCGCGCGACGCGGCCGAGACGCTGCGCGGTGACCGGGTTGGTCATCAGCGCGAACAGGACCAGCAGGACGAGCATGCCCAGGTCGCCGCGGTGGTGGACGGAGAAGTCGGGGGAGCTGACCAGCCGGATGAAGGTGCCCACGAACATCAGCAAAAGGCCGGTGGTCTGCGGTTTCGTAATGGCGTGGACGCGCGCCATGGTGGAGCCGAAGCGGACTGTGCCCACTGCGGCCGAGAACACCATGAAGGCGCCGGGGAGGATAAACAGGAGCGAGAGGGCGTCGAAAAGCAGGTGCCAATTCATAGTGAACCATCCCTCTTGCGGAAGCGGGCGACGGAAATAGAGGCGATGAAGCCGAGCAGGGCGATCACCATCATCACGTTGACCACGGTGGTGTCCAGCGTCCAGCAGATGTAGAGCGCCAGGGCGCACTGGAGCGAGGCGGTAATCGCGTCGTTGCCTAGCACGCGGTCCATGGAGTCGGGCCCGACGATGACGCGCCAGGCCAGCAGGGCGAAGCCAACGGCCAGCAGCACTGCGGCGATACCGAGGAACACGTTGTACACGGTGGGATCCATGGGTTACCTCCTGCTTTCAAAGATCTCGATCATCTGGCGCTCGAGCTTGGCCACGTTGGCGATTTCGCGTTCGATGGCTTGCTCGTTGTCGGCGTCGAGGACGTGAATGGTCCACTCGCGGTCGGCCAGGTTGATGTCGGTGACGGAGCCGCCCGGCTGCAGGTTGTAGGCGCAGGTGGCGAAGTAGAGAACGAGCTCGCTGCTGAGTCGCATGGGCACGTTGAGGATCGCGTTGCGCGGCGGCTCGGCAGGTCGCAGCGCTAGCCAGGCGACCTTGGTCGACGCCACGGCGAGGTCGCGCAGCCACGCGAAGACAAAGAGCACGAGGCGGCCCCAGTGGATGTGGTAGCCGTGGTTGGGGATGCGAGGCAGCGGCAGCAGCAGCACGATCGCGAGCGCGAGCCCAAGGCCTGCGGCGAAGTTGCCCCAGCTCAGCTCGCCCATGAGCAGGATCCACATAAACGTCAGCCACACCACGAACCAGGGGCGGAAGCGGTGCTTAATGCCGGTGAAAAGTTGCTGCATTTAGTGCTCACCTCCGGAGGGGCTCGTGCTTGTCATAGCTTCGCTGGCACGCACCGGCGTCGGCACCGTTTCCGTGCTCACGCCCTGGGTGGGCTCGCTAGTGGTGCCGTCTCGTTGACTGCGGTGCTTGTACAGCGTATCTGAGCTGCCGTACTCGTCCTGCGGGGTGACAAAGCGCTCCGGGCGTCGCGTCGGGTTCTCCGGCTCGGCGACCTCCCCGTCCACGCCCGCGCCGGGCATGGTGTCAAGCACGGCGCTGCGGTAGATCGAGCTGTCCTGGGCGGACTCGGCGGCGCGGTCGGTGATATTAGAGATCGGGCCGGCCAGGAAGGTAATGGCAACGGACGCGGCGACGAGCAGTGCGGTGGACAAAAACATGCCGGTGGGTACGCGGCCGACGTCGTCGCGGTCGGCGAACTGGGTGGTCGCGTCGCGCTCCGCCAAGGTCGCGGGTCGGGCCATGGCCACGTCGCCCTCGGGGGCGTCGGCGCGGTCGCGCAGGAAGCCTTTGGACCAGACGAGGATCATGGCGTACAGGGTCAGCAGCGAGGTGATCACCGCGCCCGCGATGAGCACCCAGGCCAGCCAGGAGCCGTCGGCGGCACCGGCCTGGATGAGCATGACCTTGCCCAGGAAGCCGGAGAATGGAGGGATGCCGCCCAGGTTGAGCGCGGGGATGAAGTAGAGCAGCGCGATGACCGGGGCGGTGTACAGCAGGGAGCCGAGGCGGCGCAGCTGTGCGGAGCCGGCCTGGCGCTCGATGAGCCCGACCACTAGGAAGAGCGAGGTCTGCACCAGAATGTGGTGGACGGCGTAGAAGATCGCACCGGACAGGCCCGCCATGGAGCCCAGTGCGATGCCGAAGATCATGTAGCCGATGTGCGAGACCAGGGTGAACGACAGCAGGCGCTTGATGTCGTTTTGGGCGAGCGCGCCCATCACGCCGACGATCATGGTCAAAAGCGCGACCCACATGAGCAGGGTGTCCAGGGCACCGTCGGTAAAGACGGTGGAGCGCATGCGGATAATCGCGTAAACACCCACCTTGGTCAGAAGGCCAGCGAAGACGGCGGTGACCAGGGAGGCGGCGGTGGGGTAGGAGTCGGGCAGCCAGGCATCCAGCGGGAAGACGGCCGCCTTGATGCCGAAGGCCACCAGCAGCGTGGCGAAGATGGCGGCGCGGGTGCCCTCCGGGATGTCCTCCATGCGCAGCCCGGCGTGCGCCATGTTCACGGTGCCCACCGAGGCGTAGACCAGGGCGAGCGCGAAGAGAAAGACCATGGAGGAGGCCATGGAGACCATCACGTAGCTAATGCCGCTGCGCACGCGCCCGGGCGAGGCACCGAGCGTGAGCAGGACGTAGGAGGCGACGAGGAAGACCTCGAAGCCGACGTAGAGGTTGAACAGGTCGCCGGCGAGGAACGACAGGTTCACGCCGAGGCAGAGCAGCATGTAGACGGGGAGGAAGACGGCGACGGGGTCGTCATCGTCGCCGTCGCGAAGCCCCTGCGAAATGCCGTACCACATCACGGCGAACAGCACGATGGCCGAGACGAACAGCATGATGGTGGACAAACGGTCGGCCACCAGCGTGATGCCGATCGGGGCGTCCCAGCCGCCCATCTGCACGGTCTGGATGCCGTGGACGTCGGCGACGATGATCATCGCGGCCGCGATCACCGCCAGCGCGAACAGGGTGATCAATGCGATCGCGCGCTGCACCTGCACGTGACGGCCGGTGATCAGGATAAGTGCTGCGGCGATGGCGGGCAGCACCAGCGGCATGACGATCAGGTACGGCATGGAGGTGAGCGTCGCGTCGGCGAAGTCGATCAGGCTAGCTCTCATCATCCGCCTCCTTCACCGGGGTCTCAAACGAGCGGGGGCCGAAGGAGTCGCCGGTCTCGCTGGGCTTGCCGGTTTCCGGGTCGTCCGAGCGGTCGTGGTCGGGCGCGGCCGCGGGCAGGGAAGGCCGCGCGGCGATGGCGCGGTCCTCCTCGTCGCGCTCGATGATGTCGTCGGTGCGGTAGCGGTACTGCCGGTACGCGAGCGCGAGCATGAAGGCGCTCATGGCCATGGAAATCACGATTGCGGTGAGAATCATCGCCTGCGCAAGCGGGTCGGCGCTGTTTTCAAAGAGTTTGGACTCGCGCCCGACGATCGGCGGGGAGCCCGCCTGCCCGCCGGACTGCAGAAGCAGCAGGTTCGCGCCGTTGCCGATGAGCAGCACGCCCATGATCATGCGGGTCATCGCCCTATCGAGCATGAGGTAGACGCCGGACGCGATGAGCACGCCGGAGCCGATCAAGAGAAAGAGGTTCGCTTCCATCTACTCGCTCCTTTCTGTATTGGGCTCATTGCTTCTCGACGCCGCGTCGACCCCCACCACACTCGATCCCGTCGACCCAACCGCAGCGCGGTCGGAGGCGCGGGCCGCCCGGCGACGGGCCTGCAGGCGGCGGCGCAGCTTGTTCTTCGCCTGCAGCTGGCGCGCGCGGTCGCGGGCGCGCTGCTTGCGGGTGTCCTCCTCGCGGTCGAGGTAAGCGCCCATGGAGCCGAGGATGTGCATGGTGAGGCCGAGGACGATGGTGTACACGCCGGCGTCGAAAAGCAGCGCGGAAGGCACGTCGAAATCGCCGATCAGCGGCAGCGACGCCGAGGCGTAGTCGGACATCAGCGGCGGGTTGCCGTAGAACATCGGCACGACGACGCAGATGGCGGACAGCAGGATGCCGGTGCCCAGCAGCTTCGCCGGGTCGATGGGGAGTGCCTCTTCGATTTCTGCGCGGCCGCCTGCCAGGTAGCGCAGCGTGAACGCGAGTGCCGCGACGAGGCCGCCCGCGAAGCCGCCGCCGGGCGCGTTGTGGCCGGAGAAGAAGAAGTAGAAGGACAGCAGCATCATGGACGGGAAGAAGATGCGTGTGACCACGTCCACCATGATGGAGCGGTTCTGCGCGCGCTCGGAATCCACTCCCGAGGCGAGCCAGCGCGGCTTGTTCGTCGACAGCGTCGGGCGGCGCGAGGAGCGGCCGAACTTGCCGGTGCCGAAGATGAGGCTGGCCACGCCGGTGGCCGCGATGACCAGCACGAGGATCTCGCCGAAGGTATCGGCGGCGCGCAGGTCCACCAGCAGCACGTTGACGGTGTTGCGGCCGTGTCCGATGTCGTAGGCCAGGTCCGGCATGTGGGTGGAGATCGGCGTGGCCTGGCGCGCGGAGATCGCCGTCATCGCCACGATGACCACGGAGACGCCGGTGGCGATGGACAGCCAGGCGCGCAGCCGGTTGTCGTCCGTGCGCGGCTCCACCTCCGTGGGCATCTTGCGCAGCACCAGCATGAACACGACCATCACGATGGTCTCCACCAGCGCCTGGGTAAGCGCCAGGTCTGGTGCGCCGTGGAGGGCGAAGATGAACGCCATGGAGTAGCCGGTTAGCCCCACCATCACCACGCTGGAGAGGCGGTTGCGCTGCATGGTGGCGAAGACGGCCATGGCGCACATGAGGCAGACCACCATGCCCTGCCACGGCGAATCCCACAGGATCATGCGGATGTCGTTGCTCTCGCCCAGGATCAGCGCGCCGAGCGGGACGACCATGAGCGTGGCGAAGATGACGGCCAGGTTGATCGACAGCGAGCCGCGCTGCGTCGACGCGGTGAGCTTGAGCGAGGCGTTGCGCAACACGTGCAGTATGTTGTCCCAGAGCTCGTCGGCGTCGCCAAGCGCGGGTTTGGGAAAAGCGGCGCGCTTGATCAGGTTGCGCTGCCAGAACATGATCGAACCGGCCGTGACGATGACGACAGTGAGCACCAAGGGCGTGGTGATGCCGTGCCAGAGCTTCAGGTCGTGGCCTTCCACGGTGGGGAAGCGCACGTCCAGGTAGTTGTTGATGGCGTCTGACAGCCAGGCGGGCAGCAGCCCGAAGGTGACAGTGGCGAGCGTCAGCAGCGCCGGGGATAGGGACAGGCGCGGGCCGATGTGGTGCATCTTGGCCACTGCGGGTGACACACCCTCCTCCTTGTGCGCCTCCTTTGTGGCAAACGCGCCCCACAGGAAGTAGAGGGAGTACGCCATGGTCAGGATCGAGCCGACCACCAGCGCTACCAGGGTCAGGTGCCCCGGCATGCCGTGCAGCAGCTCCTCGTGCAGGATCGACTCGAGTGCCGCCTCCTTAGCAATGAAACCGAACAGCGGCGGGATGCCCGCCATCGACGCCGCCGAAACCACCGCCAGCGCCGCGACGAAAGGCTCGCGGCGCGCCAGGCCAGACAGCTCGCCGATGTCGCGGGTGCCGGTGGTGTGGTCGATCGCGCCGACGATCATAAACAACGTCGCCTTGAACATGGAGTGCGCAAAGGTAATGGCAAGACCCGCCATCGTCGCCTCGCGCGAGCCCACACCGATCACGGCGGTAATAAAGCCCAGCTGGGAGACGGTACCGTACGCCAGGATCAGCTTGAGGTCGCGCTGCTTCAGCGCCATCCAGCCGCCCAGCAGCATGGTGAATAGGCCCGTGGTAATCACCACGAGGTGCCAGGTGTTCACCGCCGCCATGTCCGGGGCCAGGCGGGCCACCAGGTAGATGCCGGCCTTGACCATCGCGGCGGAGTGCAGGTACGCCGACACCGGCGTCGGCGCAGCCATCGCGCCGGGCAGCCAGAAGTGCCAGGGGGCCTGGGCCGACTTGGTCAGCGCGCCGAGCATGATCAGCACGATCGCCGCCGAGATCGCCGGAGTGTTCTCCAGGTCCGCGAACTGGGAGATCTGGCTGAGCCGCCAGATACCCGTGTTGAAGCCGAGCAGGTTGATGCCCACCAGCATGGCCAGACCGCCGAAGGTGGTGATCATCAGCGCCTGGATCGCCGCCCTGCGTGACGACGCCCGCTCGCCGTAATACGACACGAGCAGGTAGGAAAGGATGGAGGTCAGCTCCCAGAACACGTACATCAGCAGGAAGCTGTCCGAGATGACCAGCCCGTACATCACGGTGGCGAACATGGTCAGCTCGCCGCCGAACTTGGCCAGCCTGCGCGGGTTGGAGTCGAAATACCCCCAGCAGTACAACAGGACGAGCGCGCCCACGCCCAGGATGATCAGGCTGAACAGGCCCGCCAGCGCATCGAGCCGGAAATCCAGGTTCATGTTCGCCGAGGGCATCCACGGATACCTGGCGACAATCTCGCCCTGGTTTGCAAACACGCCGCGCTGGAACAGGCTGACCACCCAGATGAACCCGCCCAGCGGCACCGTAGCCAGCAGCGCAAACGCCGGCCGCCCGAGGGTGCGGATCAACAGCGGGGCACAGATCGTGGCGATGATCAGCGTGGCAAGCAGTGTGAGCACAGGGCGGACCCCTCCTTGGGCAGTTCGGATCGAGTTCTCAAGCCGTGCCCAACGTTGCGGCAAAGCAGCGTAAGAAGATCGTTGAACTACTACACCTGGAGCAATGCGAGCGGCACTGCTCGCTCGCGAAGGGGCGCGTCAAATGTATAGGCGCGGCCAATGGTCACAACTGTACCGATTAGGTAACAGATTCGCCACCGGCTGTTACTTGCCGTAGGTCTGCAGGAAGCGGGCCTCAGCGACCGCGATGCGCTCGATTTCCGTGGGGTCGACCGACTCGTCCACGCCGTGGATGCCGCAGGCGGGCTCCTCCACGCCGAAGAGTGCGATCTCGGCCTCGGGGAACTGTTCCTGCAGCGTAATCGTCAGCGGGATCGAGCCGCCGGAGCCCACCACCGTCAAAGAATCGGCACCGTAGGCCTCGCGCAGGCATTCGCCAAGCTTTGCGACGCCCGGACGCTCCGGATCAGTAGCAAAAGGCTCATTCACACCGCTGACCTCTACATCCACCTTCGCGCCCAAGGGGGTGTGCGCGTGGATGTGGTCTACCATCTTCTGTGCCACCTCGGCGGCGCTCTGCCCGGCGGGCACGCGCAGGTTGAACTGAGCCTCGGCGCGCGGGTTGACCGCGTTGACCGCCTCGGCGACCGGGGTGGAAGTAAAACCGATCATGGTCACGGCGGGGCGGGCCCAGCACATGTCGGCGGGCTCGTCCTCGACGGTGCCGAGCAGCTGCACGCCGTCGAGGACGCCCGCGTCGGTGCGGAAGGTGTCGCGCTCGTAGGGGTCGCCGGACCACTTCGCGGTGGTGTCGACGCCGTCGATGGTGGTGCGCCCGTGCTCGTCGAAAAGCGAGTCGGCGATGCGCACCAGGGCGTGCGCTGCGTCCGGGGCCGCGCCGCCGAAGCTGCCGGAGTGGATCGCGCCCTCGAGTGTTTCCACGGAGACCTTGATCTGGGCACCGCCGCGCAGGGAGGTGGTGAGCGTCGGCTCGCCGACGGCGGCGTTGCCGGAGTCTGCGATGAGGATGACGTCGGCGCGGAAGATCTCCGGGTCGGACTCGATGAGCTTGACCAGCCCGTCCTCGCCGCCGAGCTCCTCGGAGCCCTCGACGACGACCTTGAGGCCCAGATCCGTGCCGCCGTTTTGCTCAAGCAGGCGCAGCGCCTCGAGGTGCATAGCCAGGTTGCCCTTGCAGTCGGCGGCGCCGCGGCCGTACCAGCGCCCGTCGCGCTCGGTCAGCTCAAACGGGTCGCTCGTCCACGCGGCCGGATCGCCCGCGGGCACCACGTCATAGTGGGAGTAGAGCAGCACGGTGGGCGCGTCGCCCACCGGTTCCTTGACGCCGACGATCGTGTCCGCGTCGTCCACGGTGGGGTAGCGCGTGACCTTCAGGCCCGCCTTCTCTAAGGCGGCGACGGTCCAGGCGCAGGCGGCCTCGTGCTCGTCGGCCAGCTCTGGGGTGGAGTGGGGCGAGTTGAAAGAGACCAGTGCGGCCAGGTCGGAGAAGATGCGTGCGCGGTCTGGTGTGAAGTCAGTCATGTCGGTGACGCTACCAGTGGGGGCACGTGGACGTCGATAAGCAAATGCGTGCTTGCACTCGACGGGGGTGAGTGCTAAAAATGGGTGCTAGCACTCGGAGACGCCAAGTGCTAAGCGGGTGAGGCTGCACACTCAGCAGCCGTGCCGTCGCGGGCGCCTGCTTGTACCGACGAATTGAGTACTCGTTCCACAATATATAAGGAGCAACAAACTCACATGGCAAAGACCATTGCATTCGACGAGGAAGCACGCCGCAGCCTCGAATCCGGCCTGAACACCCTGGCAGACGCCGTCAAGGTCACCCTTGGCCCGAAGGGGCGCAACGTCGTCCTGGAGAAGTCCTGGGGCGCGCCGACCATTACGAACGATGGCGTGACCATCGCGAAGGAAATCGAGCTCGAGGACCCGTACGAGAAGATCGGCGCCGAGCTGGTCAAGGAAGTTGCGAAGAAGACGGACGACGTCGCCGGCGACGGCACCACCACCGCAACCGTGCTCGCACAGGCGCTCGTGCGCGAGGGCCTGCGCAACGTTGCCGCCGGCTCCAACCCGATGGGCATTAAGCGCGGCATCCAGGCTGCGACCGAGGCAGTGTCCAAGCACGTGCTGGACAACGCCAAGGAAGTAGAGACCCAGGAGCAGATCGCGTCCACCGCTGGCATTTCCGCCTCCGACCCGGAGATTGGTGCCAAGATCGCTGAGGCGATGTACGCAGTCGGCAACGGCTCCGTGAACAAGGACTCCGTCATCACGGTTGAGGAGTCCAACACCTTCGGCGTCGACCTCGAGGTCACCGAGGGTATGCGCTTTGACAAGGGCTTCATCTCCGCCTACTTCGCCACCGACATGGAGCGTGGCGAGGCGGTCCTGGAAGACCCGTACATCCTGCTGGTCTCCTCCAAGATCTCCAACGTCAAGGAGCTCGTGCCGGTGCTGGAGCAGGTCATGCAGTCCGGCAAGCCGCTGCTGATCATCGCCGAGGACGTCGAGGGCGAGGCCCTGTCCACCCTCGTGGTGAACAAGATCCGCGGCACCTTCAAGTCCGTCGCTGTGAAGGCACCGGGCTTCGGCGACCGCCGCAAGGCAATGCTGCAGGACCTGGCAATCCTCACCGGTGGCCAGGTCATCTCCGAGGAGGTCGGCCTCTCGCTCGAGACCGCTGGCGTCGAGCTGCTCGGCCAGGCACGCAAGGCCGTGATTACCAAGGACGAGACCACCATCGTCCAGGGTGCTGGCGACCAGGCTCAGATCGAGGGCCGCGTCAAGCAGATCCGCGCTGAGATCGAGCACTCCGACTCCGACTACGACCGCGAGAAGCTGCAGGAGCGCCTGGCCAAGCTGGCCGGCGGCGTGGCAGTGATCAAGGTCGGCGCCGCCACCGAGGTGGAGCTCAAGGAGCAGAAGATGCGCATCGAGGACGCCGTGCGCAACGCCAAGGCTGCTGTGGAGGAGGGCATCGTCGCCGGCGGTGGCGTGGCACTCCTGCAGGCCGCCAAGGAGCTCGAAGGCGACCTCGGCCTGTCCGGCGACGAGGCCACCGGCGTGAAGATCGTCCGCGAGGCGCTCTCCGCACCGCTGAAGCAGATCGCGCTCAACGCCGGCCTGGAGCCGGGCGTGGTTGCCGACAAGGTAGCCAACCTGCCCGCAGGTCAGGGCCTGAACGCGGCCACCGGCGAGTACGTCGACATGGTCGCCGAGGGCATCAACGACCCGGCCAAGGTCACCCGCTCTGCGCTGCAGAACGCGGCATCCATCGCTGGTCTGTTCCTGACCACCGAGGCCGTCGTTGCTGACAAGCCGGAGCCGGCTGGTGCCGCAGGCGCTGGAATGGACCCGGAGGCCATGGGCATGATGTAAGCCTGTCCGGCTTCGAGCCCCCGCGGGATTGTCCCGTGGGGGCTTTTTCACCCCCGGAAGTGGGGGCCTGATGTGTTGGCAGCGGGCACTGCTTATCGACGCCCCACCCCCTCCCGTTACATCCCTCGACCGAAGTTTAAGACACGTTAACTTAGGTGGACCATAACACTTGTATAACAATGCAGGTCGTACAGGAGCTTGGGAGAAAGGTTGCCAAAGTGTGAACGGGGCTCCCAGGTAAGGAATTCTCAGGGGCGAAAAATCCTTCCGCGAACCCCTTGCGGATGCTTGGAGCTGTGGCAAAATACTTCGTGTGATGCCCCGCAGAGGGTGTCAGGACACTGTCAATCTCGAGCCAGACATTCTGGCACCTACACGTAAGGGGAAAACAATGGGTGACCTCTCTACCATCGTCGATATGCTGAAGGACTTCAGCAAGTTCGGCAAGAACATCGTTGAGCTGTTCCGCGGTATCCCGGAGCTGTTCATCAGCCTCGGTTCGCTGCCGGACAAGGCTACGGAACTCCCGAACAAGTAGTCGTTCCTTCGCGCGCCGTTGAGTGATGGTGCGCAACCCAACCACATCAGTATTTGGCCCCAAAAGGTCACTCACACAAGGAGATTATCGTGGAAGCACTTGCAAACTGGGCGTTCCTGTCCTCTGACGCACACGTCGCTGGCGCACTGCTCGGCATTCTGAAGCAGCTCGCTGGCCTGGCAGGCAACCTGGGCGACCTGCTCAGCCTCATCGCATAAGCGACGCCGCCACCTACAGCCCCGCCTTTGTGCGGGGTTGTTTTGCGTTTCGGGGGTCTTTGCTAGCCCCGCTTGCGCAGTTACTGAACACAAAGCGGGGGTGGGCGGTAAACTCGACAGTATGGCTGACCACAAAGATGATGAACTCCCGATGATCGACCTCGCGGAGGTCGAGGGCTGGGTCGTTGACGATACTGATGAAGACGATCCGGTGTTGCTGATGCCGGACGGCACCCCGATCCAGACGTGGCGTGAGAACTACCCCTACGATGCGCGCCTGACCCGTGACGAGTACGAGAAGGAAAAGCGCGCGCTGCAGATCGAGCTGCTGAAGTGGCAGAACTGGACCAAGGACACGGGCCAGCGCCACATCATCATCTTCGAGGGCCGCGACGCTGCGGGTAAGGGCGGCACCATTAAGCGCTTCAACGAGCACCTCAACCCGCGTGGTGCCCGCACCGTCGCGCTGGAGAAGCCCAGCCCGCGCGAGTCCACCTCGTGGTACTTCCAGCGCTACATCGAGCACTTCCCGGCCGCCGGCGAGATCGTGTTCTTCGACCGCTCCTGGTACAACCGCTCGGGCGTCGAGCGCGTCATGGGCTTCTGCACGGAGTCGCAGCACGCCGAGTTCCTGCGTGAGGTGCCGATGCTGGAAAACATGATCCTGGGCTCCGGTATCTCCCTGACCAAGTTCTGGTTCTCCGTGACGCAGAAGGAGCAGCGCACCCGCTTCGCCATCCGTCAGGTGGACCCGGTGCGTCAGTGGAAGCTGTCGCCGATGGACCTGGCCTCGCTGGACAAGTGGGAGGACTACACCCGCGCCAAGGAGGAGCAGTTCCGCTACACGGATACCGACGAGTCCCCGTGGATCACCATTAAGTCCAACGACAAGAAGCGCGCCCGCCTCAACGCCATGCGCTACATCCTGAGCAAGTTCGAGTACACGAACAAGGATCACGATGTGGTTGGCTAGCCGGACCCGCTGATCGTCAAGCGCGGCCGCGACCAGATCGGTGACTAGGCTTTAGCGCTATACAGCCCGGCTCTCCCGCGTGGGGAGCCGGGTTTTGCGTTGGGGGGGGG
>NZ_KV818016.1:14418-41176 GCF_001814825.1 Corynebacterium sp. HMSC071B10
GGGGGGGGGCTATATGTCGAACCCGCCTTGTCGAACACGTCCAAAAAATTGAGGTTGTTCGACAACCCGGGTTCGACAATTGGGCCGAGCAGGGCTAAACAGCGCAGATCGGAACTCGATAGTCGCTGAAATTTCCGGAACTATCGAACTCCAACTTGCGCTGTTTGGCCAGTCCTGCCGCCGCAGGCGCGCCCCAAACCCTACTCCTCGTCCTCCATGATGGCCTTGGTGAGCTTCTTCAGGCTCTTGAGCTGCTTGTTGCTGGAGGCGTCGAGGGCGCGGTCCTCGGCGTCGGCAACTTCGTCGGCGAGCATGCTCAGGGCTTTGGTGCCCTTCTTCGTGGCGGTGACGATCTGCCGGCGGCGGTCCTTCGGGTCGCGGTCGCGCTTGACCCAGCCGAGGTCCTCCAGCGAGTCGACGAGGCGGACCATGTCGGAGGCGTCGACAGCCAGCAGGCTGGACAGCTGCGACTGGGAGAGCGCGTTTTCGGCGACGCAGGTGAGTACCCAGAAGCCGCGCATGGACACCTCGTGCTTGCACAGAGTGCGCTCGACCTCGTCCTTGGTGTGGCGGCGGACCCGCTCGATCTGGAAGGACGGGGACTTGATTAGCGCGCTGGGGAGCTCGTCGTGGGTTGCCATACCCTCATCCTAGGGTTAGTGGGCCACACCAAACAATTACAGTTGGCCGCGACGAGCGCGCATACCCCCGAACGTCTACTTTTCGGTGGGCAGACCTGCGGCGACCCAGGCCTCGGTGCCGCCTTCGACGTTGATCACGCTGTCCCAGCCGAGCGCCTGCTCGAGGTACTCAGCGACGCGCAGGGAGCGGCCGCCGGCCTTGCAGATGACGTAGATGTCCCGGTCGGGGTCGATGTCGCCGGTGTTGCCAACGATGGTGGACATAGGCATGCTCACGGCGCCGGTGGCGTGGACTTCGGCGTACTCTTCGGGCTCGCGGACGTCGATAAGCTGGGCACCCTGCGGCACTTCGGTGACGTTGACTGATTGCATGGCCACGATCCTATACGCTTTCCTGCATGAACCTTGACCGACGCCCGCCGCAGTGGGTGTTTTGGGTGCGGCGCGCCGCGGTGCTGGGGGTGCTGGTGGTGCTGTTGATGGGCATTGCGGCGCTGGTGTCGCGCTGCGGGGGAGAGGAACCCGAGCCATCGGCGCACGTGGGGCAGTCGCGGCCGGTGGAGCTGCGCATCCCCGCGATTGGACTGGACGCCGAGTTCGAGGCGGAGGACTGCCGGGTCAAGGGCGGGGCGCTCAATCCGCGTTCGATGACGAAGGCGTGCGCGTACACGTCGCCTGACAAGCCCTACGAGCTGCCTGGCCCGGGCGCGGGCGATCTGACGGTGATCGCGGGGCACACGGGCGCGGGCGTGCCGGGCGTGTTCGACGCGCTCTACGACAGTGGGGCGGACGTGTCGCGGGTGTCCGTTGGCGACACGTTGTACCTGCGCACCGAGGATTCCGCCGACGCGTGGCTGAAGTACGAGGCCACGGATGTGCACGCGCCGCAGAAGGCCGGGCTCGCCGGCGACGCTTCAATCTGGGGCACGGGCCCGATGCCTGGGCGGCTGCTGACCATCTCGTGCATTCAGCCGCCGAACCTGCTTGCCGACGCCGTGCGCAACGCCGTCGTCGGCTGGCAATTCGTCGCCGTCGTGCCCGAGGCTGAGCTGCTTAACGACGCCACCGTTACCAATGTGTGACGTGTTGCCCCTGTGGAAAGTGTGACCGCGCGTGTAAAGTCTAAAGGTGAACTTGAGAGTGAGTCTTTCTCGCACGACAGGAGACCCCTATGCACCGCACCCCACGTACCCTTGCCGCTGCCGGATTCGCCGGCGCGCTCGCCCTTTCCGCCGCGCCGCTCGCCGGAGCGCAGGACCTGCCCGCCGAGGTGCACGACGCCTTCGGCGCGACCTACTTCCTCAACGAGGCTGGTGACTACTACGTCACCGACGCCGCTCAGGTCGCCGTGCCTTACGCCCAGCTCAGCGCCGCCGACCAGGAGCGCGCCGTTGACGTGACTCGCGCCGCCATCGCCGGGCTCATCGACGCGCCTGCTGACGCTTCGGCCACGGCTTCGGCTTCGGCTGAGGCACCTGCGGAGGCTCCGAAGGGCGACGCTGTGGCCACGCCCGCGGGCGACGGCGCGCCGAAGGAGAAGGTGCTGGACGCCGATGCTGTCGACCCGAACAACCCGGACCCAGTCCAGGGCGGACTCGTTGCCCTGCCGTCCGTGCTGACCGTGAATGGCGAGACCTTTTACCTCAACGCCGACGGTGCAACCTACGTCAACGACATTGCCCGCGTCGCCGATGTCCCGACACCGGAAGAGGTTGAGGCATCCGCGAAGCTGGTTGCCGAGCACTCCGGCGAGGTCCGCGAGCAGGGCCTGGAAGAAGCGCGCGCTGGCGGCAAGGATGCGGAGGCTGCGCCGGACGCAGGTGCTGCCGACGCTCCGGCTGTTGAGGTGCAGCACCAGGCTGCTCCGGCACCTGCTGGTGCCGCTGTCGAAGGCGCACAAGCCCGCGGTATGGCTGCAGAGACTGGTTCGAACACGTTCCTCCGCGCACTCGTCGCCCTGGTGATCGCTTCCGGGCTGGGTGCTGCCGTCTTCCTGGTGGGGCGTCGCTACCTGATCTAGCGGTGTCGCTGAGTGTGGCAGCGGTGAACGGGGTGTCTTGTGGGCGCTCTCGCATGGATGCGGGAGCGCCTTCTTAGCGTGTTGGGGGATGGTGGAGCGAATGGATAACCCCTACGCGAACCTGTAAAGTTTCTAAGAGTCTAGTTAGTCATTTCTTACGAAAAGGTCGTTTCCCGCTCCGTGTTGTCTCGCAAAATTCTCGCCGCGGCTTGCGCCGCCGCTCTTGGTGCCACCTCACTGATCGTCAGTGTCCCTTCCGTGTACGCCTATGAAGAGGTCACGAACGCAAGGGATGCACAGTGCAAGGCGGCCATCAATGAGGTGAACAGAGGTAAAGAGATTGCCAACGTCAATCGGTACTTCTTTGGACCTGGCCACAGCAACATTCGTGGGAATACGCTCAAGATCTACAACACCACTCGTTATGGCTCGTACGTCAAGCAGGCAATGGACGCCTGGATCGACGCTACCGGCGGCCTCTTGCGGGTGGAATACGTTGACCGGCCTGACCCAGATGCGGTGACCATTGAGCTCGGGCCGATTGGCGGCAACGTCATTGGACGCCAGCAGGGAATGCCTGGGAACAACCCGAGGGTTATCTTGAACCAGCGCATGTATGCCAATCCCGTGGAAATTCACGAAGCAAGCTTGGTCATGACGCTTGCACACGAGATCGGTCACGCGATGGGCCTCGCGCACTCGTGCGATAAAACGTTGATGAAGGGCGGTGGCAGCGGCGGCAAATTCGCCACCCTGCCGACGAAGTTCGACGCGCAGGTGCTCATCCAGACCCACCCGGACCTGCGGCGTCTGAACGGCCAACCGATGCCGACCCCTACCCCGGAGCCTGCTCCCGAACCGGAACCGGAGCCGTCAGTTGAACCAGCTCCGGAGCCCGAACCGTCTGTTGAACCGACGCCGGAACCTGAGCCAACCCCGGAGCTCCCGACGAGCACGAGTGTGCCAATAACAACGAAGCGCATCACGACCCAGCCTTCATCGACGAGCGAACGCCCCAGTGACCTGACTGTTACGGTCACAGTGCCGACCCAGCCGACCCGTAGCGAGCCGGTTCCGCCGGTGGAGTCCACCACGTCCACGCAGCGAACGAGCACAACGCTTGCTCCAATCACGGTGCCGAAGCCACGCACGCTCGAAGAGGCGCAGCAGGCGGTCAAGGAGTACGCGGACAAGTATCAAAGCGCTCGTGCCGCGGGAGATAAGGCACTCGCCGACGTCTACCTCGCCGCCCTCCGCGAAGCAAACACCAACCGCGCAGAACTGCGGGAGCAGTTGGCTTCGCAGACAACAACGTCTTCCACTACTTCTACGACGAAAACGACCACGACGTCTTCGCCAACGTTGACGACGCACCGCGTCACCCCAACGGCAAAGCCCACGCCTACCACGCAGACAACCACGTCTCAGTCGTTGACGCAGAAGCCCGTTGCAACAACGAGCACGACGACTTCGCAGAAGTCCACGGCACGCGCAACTACCACCGCGCCGAAGACTACTACGCGGGCAACCACGCAGAAGCCGGTCGTCTCGACAACAACGTCGCAGAAGCCCACTACTCGTGCGACCACCTCCGCGCCGAAGTCTTCGACGTCGCAGATGTCCACCGTCCGTGCAACTCCTCCTGCCTCGACGACTACAGCGCAAGCAACCACGCCTAAGCCTTCGACGGAGAAGCCGTCTACCTCGACGAGCACGACCACTTCGCAGAAGCTCACCACGCGTGCGACCACGTCCGCACCAACGACTACGTCACGGGCAACCTCGCAGAAGCCGGTCCCGCCGACGAGCACGACCGCGCACGAATCCTCCACAGTGGCCACCACCTCGTCCACGACGCCCACCCCGGTCGACGTGGAAGAGCCGACCCCGTCCGAGTCTCGTTGGCCGTGGACGACCCGACCCGCAAAGCCTGCCGACAGCCCCACGTCAACAACGGCAACTACGTCAACCCCGTCTTCGGCAGTAGCCACCAGCACTGTCGCCGAAACTCCAGCGGCACCAGAACCGGAGACCGAGACACCAACCGTTGACGCCCCGACCGTCACGATGACGCAGGTGACCACCACCCTGGAGGCACCCGCCGACACCCCCACAGAAAACGCAGCAGAAAACGCAGCAGAAGACGGGTCCGACCCCACGGGCAGTGCAACCGGCTCGGCTGAGGGTTCCAGCAAGGGCACTATCGCGGCGATCGTAATCCCGCTGGTGCTCGGAATCATCGGCGTCCTCGGCGCGGGCTGGGCTTGGGCTGGCGGCCTCATCCCAGGGGTTCCGGCACCGAACTTCTAAACGCCCCAAAACCAGGATGGTAACCAGAAGATGGTCATCAGCCGAGTAACGTCACGCCAACCCGCGGCAGTTACTCGGCTGATTACCATCCTGACGTTCCCATCGGCTGATTACCATCCTGAGGGGCCCAACGTCCTCCAGAAAAACCAGGCCCTACAACGTAGCGGCAGAACTGTAGCCCCCAAACCGTAGTCTTTCGAGTGGGCCGCCGTTTCCCGCGGCCGATTCAAGCGTTTTACTCGAAAGGCTACGTTCCAGACGCTACGCACTAGCCGATCAAACCCACCACCCCCCAAACACCAAAGCCCGAGCCCACCAACAACGGCAGACCCGGGCCCAAAACCCAAAAAGCCAGAAGCCTTACTTCTTGTACGCCTCGATCGCGTCCTGCAGGATCTTCTCGGCCTCGGCCTTGTTACCCCAGCCGGAACCGGAAACTTCCTTGTTCGGCTCGAGGTCCTTGTAGTGCACGAAGAAGTGCTCGATTTCGTCCTTGAGGAACTGGGAGACGTCGTCGATGTCCTGGTAGTGCTCGTAGCGGACGTCGTCGATGACGCAGAGCAGCTTGTCGTCGCCGCCGGCCTCGTCGGTCATCTTGAACACGCCGAGCGGACGCACCTTCACGGTGACACCGGGGAAGACGGGTTCGGGGAGGATGACCAGTGCGTCGAGCGGGTCGCCGTCGTCGGCAAGCGTGTGCTCGATGTAGCCGTAGTCGGCGGGGTAGGCCATCGGGGTGAACAGGTAGCGGTCGAGGTAGACGCGGCCGGTTTCGTGGTCGAGCTCGTACTTGTTGCGCGAGCCCTTGGGGATTTCGATGATGACCTCGGTAGCCATGTATTGCTCCTTCTTCTTGTGATGGTTCGGCTCCCCATCATACGTGGGCTAGTGTTGGTGCCGATGAAAGTATGGTCTTGGGTAGTGGGCGCGCTCGCGCTCGCGGCGGTCGGCACGGCGGCAGGCTTCGGGGTCACAGCGCAGCGCGAGCTCGCGGCGTTGGAGCACGCCCCCGCATACTCGCTTACCGCCCCGCCACCGCTGCTCGCACCTGCGCAGGGCAGTGACATCGACGAGCAGTTGCTTATCGACGCTCTAACGCCCCCCGCCGCAAACCCCGACCTCGGCACCTTCCACGCTCGGATTTCTTCCGTGAACACGGGCGAGGTGGTCCTGGATCGCAACGCGGACGAGCCTTTGCGCCCGGCGTCGGTGACCAAGATCCTCACCTCTGCCGCGGCCCTGTACCAGCTGGGTCCGGAGGACACGCTGTCCACGGCGGTGGTGCGCGGCGCGCAGCCCGGCGAGGTGACCATCCTGGCGGGCGGCGACGTCTGGCTCGACGACGAAGCCCTCGACGACCTCGCGGCGCAGATCACTGCCTCCGATGCCAGCCAGGTCACGTCGGTGACCGTCGATACCTCGCTCTGGGATGGCTTTACCGAGTTCCCCGAGTCATGGGACCCCGAGAACATCGACGCAGGTTACGTGGCCCCGCTGCAACCGGCGATGCTTTCCGGCGGCCGCATGGACGGCAACACCGAGGGCGACGTGCCGCGCTCGCACACCCCGGCGCTCGCGGTGGCGCAGGCGTTGGCGTACCGCCTCGGCGCGGACAACGCCAGCGTTGCGGACGCGCCCGTCGCGGAGGACGCGCAGGTGCTCGCCACCGTCGAGTCGCCCACGCTGACGGAGCGGATGCGGGTGATGATGCGCAACTCGGACAACGTCTACGCCGAGGCCATCGGCCACGAGGTTGCGCTTGCCCGCGGCACCACCGACGCGCCGCAGGCCGTCCTGGACACGCTTGCCGAGCACGGCCTGGACCTCAGCGGCACCGAGCTCGCCGACTGCAGCGGCCTTTCCGACACGAACCGGATCGCTCCCGCGCTCCTCGACACCATCCTGATGCAGGCCGCGACCGAAGCCCCGCTGCGCGACCTGCTCGACACCCTGCCCGTCGCCGCAGGCGAGGGCACTCTGGAGACCCGCTACGGGGACCTTCCGGGCCGCGGCTGGGTGCGCGCGAAGACCGGCACGCTCGACGAGACCTCCGCGCTCGCCGGCACCGTCACCAGCGAAGCCGGCAACGTCTACACCTTCGCGTTCATCTCCAACGACTCCTCCATCCTCGAGGCCCGCCGCGCGATGGACGAGCTCGCCTCCGTCCTGCGCGCCTTCTAGCCATGGCACCGCAGCCGTTCTGGCCCCGCACCTCGCCGCACTTCCTCGCTTGCCGACGCGCCGTACGCGCCCACCACACCAACGCCGAAGTCACCATCGGACTCTCCGGCGGGCCGGACTCGCTCGCCCTCGTCGCCGCCGCGGCCGCGGAACAACAACCGGCGCGCGCGGTTGTTGTCGACCACGGGCTGCAGCCGGGCTCCGCGGACGTCGCTAAGCATGCAGCCGAGCAGGCCCGCGCGCTCGGCATCCCCGCCGAGGTCGTGGCCGTGAGCGTCGATACCAGTGACAACCTCGAAGCCGCCGCCCGCGAGGCCCGCTACGCCGCGCTTTTCGCTTCCCACAACGAGGTCTGGGTCGCGCACACCGCTGACGACCAGGCCGAAACCCTGCTGCTGGGTGCCCTGCGCGGCAATCCCGCGGGCATGGAAGCGCGCGCCGGGCGGCTCGTGCGCCCCTTCCTCCAGCTGCGCCGAGCGGACACTGTCGGGGCCTGCGCCGAGCTCGGGCTCGAAACCTGGGGTGACCCGATGAACCAGGACCCGGCGTACCGGCGCGTCGCAATCCGCACCCAGATCATCCCGGCGCTTACCCAGCTTCTTGGCGGCGATGCCGTCCCCGCGCTCGCGCACACTGCAGACCGAATCGCGCAGAGCAACGCCGTCATCCGCGAGCTCGCCCAACCCGCCGGCGCCATGCGCTGCGATGAGCTCGAAGCGCTCCCCGCGGTACTGCGGCGCTCGCGCATCCACGCCTGGCTCGTCGACCACAACGTCCACCCCAACGGCGCACAACTCGACGCCATCGATCGGCTGATCACCCACTGGTGCGGCCAGCTCGGCGTGGATATGGCGCGCGGCGTGCGCGTGCGTCGTGTGGACGGCACACTCGAACTCACTCACCGTTGACCTGGGCCTTGTTGTCGCGCAAGGTGAGTAGGTGGCAGTATGAAGGAGTTGTAAGCCAACAGGAGATGGAAGGGCCCAACCATGACCGAGCTGTACACCGAGAAGGATTTCAACGTCCCCGCCAACCGCTACGGCGATGACGTGGAGGCCATCCTCCTGACCGAGGAGGTGCTGCAGACCCGCATCCAGGAGCTCGCCGACATGATCTCGGAGAAGTACAAGGACGCGGAGCAGGACCTCATCCTGGTGTGCGTGCTCAAGGGCGCGGTGTTCTTCCTCACCGATTTCGTGCGCAAGCTCTCCATCCCGGCGGAGATGGAGTTCATGGCCGTTTCTTCCTACGGCAACTCGACTACCAGCTCGGGCGTGGTCCGCATTCTCAAGGACTTGGACAAGGAGATCGCGGACCGCGACGTGCTCGTGGTCGAGGACATCATCGACTCCGGCCTGACCCTGTCGTGGCTGCTGAAGAACCTGCGCGGCCGCGGCCCGAAGAGCCTCGAGGTCATCACTCTGCTGCGCAAGCCGGAGGTGCAGACGGCGCAGATTGATCTGCTTGATGTGGGCTTTGACATCCCGAACGAGTTCGTGATCGGCTACGGCCTGGACTACGCGGAGCGCTACCGCGACCTGCCGTACGTGGGCACGCTGCACCCGCGCGTGTATTCGGACAGCGACGCTTAACGCCAGCTTTTTAGTAAGAAAAGGCAAAATCTCAAAACTGTATGACTAAGAATAAGAATGTCTTGCGCTGGGGCATTTTCGCCGCCGTCGCACTCATCCTGCTGTACGTGCTCACCCTCTTTGGCGATGACACGCGCAATTACCAGCAGGTAGATACTTCCGTTGCCATCCAGCAGCTTCACGACGGCAACGCGAAGGACGTCCAGATCGACGACCGCGAGCAGCGCGTCCGCATCGAGCTGCGCGAGCCGATCACTGTGGAGGAGCGCGAGGGCGTCGAGGCGGTTTCCGCTCAGTACCCGGCGCGCACGACCCCGGAGATCTTCAATGCCGTGCGCGAGTCCGGGGCGGACACCTACAAGACGAATGTGACGCAGGAGTCCTTCCTGCTGTCCATGCTCGGCTTCATGCTGCCGATGATCATCGTCTTCGGCCTGATCTTCTACCTGATGTACCGGATGCAGGCCGGCGGCGGCATGTTCGGCATCGGCGGGTCCAAGGCGAAGCAGCTGACTAAGGACAACCCGACCAATACCTTCGAGGACGTCGCGGGCGCGGACGAGGCCGTCGACGAGCTGCAGGAGGTCGTCGACTTCCTCATGGAGCCGGGCATCTACGAAAAGCTCGGCGCGAAAATCCCGCGCGGCGTGCTGCTCTACGGCCCGCCCGGCACGGGTAAGACGTTGATTGCGCGCGCGGTGGCGGGCGAGGCCGGCGTGCCGTTCTACTCCATCTCCGGTTCCGACTTCGTGGAGATGTTCGTCGGTGTCGGTGCATCCCGCGTGCGCGACCTGTTCAAGCAGGCCCGCGAGAACAGCCCCTGCATCATCTTTGTCGACGAGATCGACGCCGTCGGCCGCCAGCGCGGCTCCGGCATGGGCGGCGGCCACGACGAGCGCGAGCAGACGCTGAACCAGCTGCTGGTGGAGATGGACGGCTTCGGCGACCGCGAGGGCGTCATCCTGATTGCGGCGACGAACCGCCCGGACATCCTGGACCCAGCGTTGTTGCGCCCGGGCCGCTTCGACCGCCAGATCCCGGTGACCAACCCGGATCTGGCCGGCCGCGAGCAGATTCTCAAGGTGCACGCGAAGGGCAAGCCCTTGGCCAAGGACGTCTCGCTGGAGGCACTGGCCAAGCGTACGGCCGGTATGTCCGGTGCCGATCTCGCGAACGTGCTCAACGAGGCCGCCCTGCTCACCGCGCGCATCGGCGGCAACGTGATCACCCCGGACGCGCTGGAGGAGGCCACCGACCGCGTGATCGGCGGCCCGCGCCGCTCCACCAAGATCATCTCGGAGCACGAGAAGAAGGTCACCGCCTACCACGAGGGCGGCCACACGCTCGCCGCCTGGGCGCTCAAAGACATCGAGCGCGTCTACAAGGTCACCATCCTCGCCCGCGGCCGCACCGGCGGGTTCGCCATGACCGCCGACGAGGACGACAAGGGCATGTACAACCGCGACGAGCTCTTCGCCCGCATGGTCTTCGCCATGGGCGGCCGCTCGGCCGAGGAGCTCGTTTTCGGCGCGCCCACGACCGGCGCCTCCAACGACATCGAGCAGGCCACGAAGATCGCGCGCGCGATGGTCACCGAATACGGCATGACCTCCTCGCTCGGTGCGGTCAAGTACGGTCAGGAGCAGGGCGATCCCTTCTCCGGTCGCGGCGGCGGGGGCTCGCTCGAGTATTCGCCGGACGTCGCCGCCAAGATCGACGAGGAGATGCAATCGCTTCTCGACGCCGCGCACACCGTCGCCTACTCCACCCTGGAGAAGTACCGCGACCAGCTCGACGCGCTGGCCTCCAAGCTGCTGGAGAAGGAAACGCTGCGCCGCCCGGACCTCGAGGAGCTCTTCGACGGCATCGAGCCGGTGCGCCCCGAGCTGCCCGCCCACGACATCCGCTTCGGCCGGCAGCCGGGCCGCGAGCCGGTGAAAACCCCGGTCGAGCTTGCGAAGGAGCGCGGCGAGGAACCACCGAAGCCCTTCTCGCTACTCGACGCCTCGCGCGCCGCACGTGAGCGTCGCCAGCGAGAGCGCGACGCCCGCGACAAGGGCCCCAAGCACACAGGCAGTGGCTCCTCCGCGTGGACCCCACCACAGGGCGGGTCCCGTCCGACCTACGGCGGACCCACCCCGCCGCCGGGCTGGACCTACCCGGGCGCAAACAACGCTCCCGCCGACGCTCCCGAACGCAGCGAGCACCCGGGCATGCGCAACTACGCGCCCAAGCCGGAGCAGCCGCAGGAGCCTAAACAGCCGGAAAAGCCGGAGCAGCCGGAGCAGACCGAGGAAATCGGTTTCCGCCTGCCGGAAAACGAGCGCCCCTCCGACTCCTACTACCGCCCATCCGAGGACACGACCCAGCAGATGCCGCGCCATCGTAAGGCTGACGACGGCACCAGCAACCCAGAGGACACCAACAATGACCAATAAGTTCGACCAGGCGCGCGCTGAAGCCGCGGTACGTGAGCTGCTCATCGCGGTAGGCGAGGACCCGGACCGCGAGGGCCTGAAAGAGACGCCCGCGCGCGTGGCCCGCGCCTACGAGGAAGTCTTCGCCGGGCTGCACACCGACCCGACCGAGGTGCTGGAGAAGACGTTCGCGGAGAACCACCAGGAGCTCGTGCTGGTTCACGACATCCCGATCTACTCCACCTGCGAGCACCACCTCGTGCCCTTCTACGGCAAGGCGCACGTGGGCTACATCCCGGGCAAGGACGGCAAGGTCACGGGGCTTTCCAAGCTGGCCCGCTTGGCGGATTTGTACGCGAAGCGACCGCAGGTGCAGGAGCGGTTGACGGGACAGGTGGCTGACGCGATCGTCGAGAAGCTGGGCGCTTCCGCGGTGATCGTGGTGGTTGAGTGCGAGCACCTGTGCATGGCGATGCGGGGGATCCGCAAGCCGGGCGCGATCACGACCACCTCGGCGGTGCGCGGCGGATTCAAGAACAACGCGGCCTCGCGCGCCGAGGTCCTGAGCCTGATCAGGAGGTAAACACATGGTCAGCGTGGCCGATATGACGGTGCCCGGGCGGACCACCGTCATGGGCATTGTGAACGTCACGGAGGATTCCTTTTCCGACGGCGGGCGCTGGCTCGCCGCCGACGACGCGATCGCGCATGCCCACGAGCTGGTGCGCCTGGGCGCGGACATCATCGACGTCGGCGCTGAGTCCACCCGACCGGGCGCCACCCGCGTGCCGGCGGAGGTGGAGGCGGCCCGCATCCGCCCGGTGATCGAGGCGCTGCACGCCGATGGCATCCGCACCTCAATCGATACGATGCGCGCTACCACCGCGGCCGTCGCTGCCGAGGTCGGCGTCGACCTGATCAACGACGTCTCCGGCGGCCTCGCAGATGAAGACATGTACCGCGTCATGGCCGAGACCAAGCTGCCGGTGTGCCTGATGCACTGGCGCGCCGACGCCTTTGTCAACGCTTCCGGTGCCGCCGACCACGGCGGCGACGTCGTCCGCGACGTCCATGAGGTGCTCGCCCAGCTGGTAGACAACGCCCTTGCCGCGGGCGTGGCGCACGACCAGATCACGCTCGACCCGGGCCTCGGCTTTGCCAAGACCGCCGCGGACAACTGGGCGCTGCTCAACGCGCTACCGGAGTTCATCGCCGGCGAGTTCCCCGTGCTCGTCGGCGCGAGCCGCAAGCGCTTCCTCACCGGCATCCGCGAGGACCGCGGGCTCGAGCACGGGCCTGTCGACGCCGACCCCGCCACCGCCGCCGTCACCGCACTGTCAGCGCACTACGGTGCGTGGTGCGTGCGCGTGCACGAGGTCGCCGTCTCCCGCGACGCCGTCGACGTGGCCGCGCGCTGGCGGCAGGGAGGCGGCAACTGATGGCTGACCGCATCGAACTTAAGGGCCTTGTCTGCTACGCCCACCACGGCGTCCTGCCGCACGAAACGGAGCACGGCCAGGCCTTTACCGTCGACATCACCTGCTGGGTCGATTTCGCCGAGGCCGCAGCTGGCGACGACCTGACCAAGACAATCAACTACGCCGAGCTCGCCCAGCTCGCCTACGATGTCGCCGCCGGGACCCCGCGCCAGCTCATCGAGACCGTCGCCACCGAAATCGCCGACACCGCAATGGAGCGCTTCAGCCCGCTCCACGCCATCGAGGTCACCGTGCACAAGCCGCACGCGCCGATCCCGCTCGTCTTCGACGACGTCGCCGTCGTGTGCCGCCGCAACCGCAAGCACAGGAGGTAGCATGCGCGCCGTCATCTCCGCCGGCTCCAACATGGAGGACTCGCGCGCGCACCTCGCCTCCGTCCGCGCGCACTTCGCCGACGCACTCGTCGCCGCAAGCTCGCTGTACGCCACCGCGCCCTGGGGCAAAACGGATCAGCCGGATTTTCTCAATCAGAGCTTGCTTATCGACGCCCCGCTCACCCCCTCCCAACTCCTCCACGAGTGCCAAGCGCTCGAGGCCGCCGCGAACCGCGTGCGTATCGAGCGCTGGGGTCCGCGCACACTCGACGTGGACATCGTCGATATCGACGGCTACACCTCCGACGACCCGGTACTGACCGTCCCGCACCCGCGCGCCCACCTGCGCGCCTTTGTGCTGGCACCCTGGCTGGAGCTCGACCCGGACGCTACCCTGGGCGGCGAGCGCGTCGCCGAGCTGCTCGCGGGCCTCGACGCGAAAGAGCGCGAAGGCGTGCGCAGGCTGGAGGACTAAATTCATGGCAGAGCAACCGGGCAGCGGCATGCAGCGCACCTCCGTGGCTGCGCTCGTCGGGGTGGCCGGGTTTAGCGCTGCGGCGACGTTGATTTTGATGCGTCGGTTTTACGGCGCGGTGGCGTCGATAAGCATCCTTGTGCCCTCGAGCCTCTGGGTGCTTGCGCTGACCTGCGGCTACCTCGTCGTGGTGGTGAAGAAGCGACGCGAGGACGGGCGCATCGGGTTGGATCGCTCCCAGCTCAACCCCATGATGGCGGCGAATTTCATGCTCTTTGGCAAGGCCAGCGCGTGGGTCGGCGCGATCGCGGGCGGCGCGTATCTCGGGCCGCTGGTGTACGTGCTGCCGCGGCTCGGGGTGCTTACGGCGGCGGGCGAAGACCTGCCCGCACTTGCCAGCGGCGTGGCTGGCGGGTTCGCGCTCGCGGTGGCCGGGGTGCTGCTGGAGAAGGCGTGTGAGGTGTCGCCGCCATCCAACGGGGAAGCGGTTAGCTAAGGTACTAACCATGACTGCCGAATCTTCGTCCAGAGACAACGGAAACATCTGGGTCATCGTGCCTTTCGCGCTCGCGATCGTGGGCACGGTGGTGATGCTCTTCACGAACTCGGCCAACGCGCTGAAAATCTCGCTTATCCTCGCGCTGTGGGCCGCCGCAGCCGGGCTGATCATCATCTTCAAGACACGCCGCGACCGCGACGAAGCCACCCGCGCGCTGGAAGCCAGCGAGGCGCAGCACAAGGAAGAGCTCGCCCGACTTGAGGCGCGCCCCGCGCCGGCCGCGCCTTCCGTGGACGAGGAGCTCCTGCGCGAACTGCAGTCCGAGATCAAGGCGCTGCGCAGCCAGCTGGAGGAGATGAGCGGGCAGGTCTTCGAGTACGAGCCCGCGGCCGTGCGCGCGGCGGCGCGGCGCATCCAGGAGATCGAGCAGGCAGGCGCGGCTCCGGATACGTGGGCCAAGGACACCGCCGCGCAGCCCAGCGAGGCAGTCCAGCCGGTGGAGGAGCCGGTGCACGAGCCGGTGGCGTCGTTCCGCGAGCCTCAGGCTGCGCCGAAGACCGAGCCCAAGCCGGAGCCGAAGGCCGAGGCGAAGGGTCCCTCGACCTACGAGACCGCCAAGATCACCCGCGTCACCAGCGAGCACACCGCCGCAGGCACCCACCGCACCCGTCCGAGTGGCGCGCCGAGCAGCGACGCCGTTGCGGGCAAGATCGGCCAGATGCCGCAGCGCGACCAGCCGAACCCGCTGTCCGCGCTGATCAGCGAGCGCGCGAAGGCGGAGGCGGAAAAGCCTGCGCAGCCAGCGCAGCCTGAGAAGCCCGCAGAGCCAGAAAAGCCGGAGAAGCCGGAGACACCCGAGTACGTCGGCCGCCACGAGCAGCCCGCCCAGGAGTCGACCGGTGGCCGTCGCCGCCGCGACGCCGGCCGCGAGGGAGCACTCTCCGTCGCTGAGCTGATCGCGCGCAGCAAGCGTTCATGACGCCGCGGCTGCTCGTCGGCAAGATTGGCCCAGCCACAGACCTGACCGCGGGCCTGGAGCGCGCAGGCCACAGCGTCGTTGCGCTCGACCCGGCGGATCCGGGGCAGATCGCGCACGTCGACCTCGTGCTCATCGACGCTCATGATCCCGCCACCGTCCGCGCCTGGGCCGCCCGCTTCGCCCCGCACGCGCGCGCCGAGCAGATGTTCATCCACACCGCGCTGCTCGGCGGAGCGCAGCTGCTCGACGAGGTCGAGACCGCCCGCGCCATCGTCATGTGCGCCCACCAGATCGGTCAGTCCACGTGGGTGACCTCGGCGGCCGACGAGATGGGGGAGGCGGTCGTCGCGATGCTGTTCGCCGAGGCCGGCGCGACCGCCGTGCCGATCGCGGACACGGTGCGCCCCACACTCGCCGCAGCGCAGGAGCTCCGCGCGCGTCAGCACGCCGTGCTTGTCGACGCCCACACGCTCACCACCCAAGCCATCCCCAACCTCCCCGCGCCCGAGGACCCCGAAGATGCGGCACCTCTCGACGTCGCCACCCTGGACACCCTCTACGCTGCGATCGAGGACCCGGGCGTGCGCCGCCTCTTCGTCGACCTGCAACGGCGCACCGCTGAGCAGGCAGGGGACACCGCCGTGCAAGTATGGGCAATGGAAAAGTACGAAGGGAGACAATCCAGATGACGTTTGAACCGGGCAAAGCCACCGTGGTCACCGACGAGGCGCTGCTCGCAACCTACGGGCGCGCGTTTCGCAAGGTGGGCAAGTCGGTGGTGCTCGTGCCGCTGTCCACGGGCGTGCACGCCGGCCACATCGAGCTGATCCGTGCGGCAAAGTCGCTGCTCGGCGCGTACGTGTTCGTCGCCTACGAGGGCGAGGAAGTCCCCGACGTGTTCGCCGAGGAGAAGGTGGACGTGGTCTTCCACGGCACACTGCCAACCGCAGCAAGGGTGTCCACGGGCGTGAAGTGTTTGGAGGACGCGGAGGGGGTTGAGCGTGGCGTCGCTAAGCATCTGGCCCTGTGTAACGCCACACATGCCACCGACCTGGTGCTCGGCGAGAAGGACTTCGAGCTGCTCGTAGCCACCCAGCTGGCGGTCTCGGCGCTGCGGATGGAGGTCAAGCTGCACAGCGTGCCGACGGTGCGCATGCCGGATGGGCTGGCGGTGAGCCTGCGCAACGAGCGCGTCGCCCCCGAGCACCGCGAGGCGGCCCTTGCACTCGGCGCGGCGCTGACCGCCGGAGCGCACGCCGCCGAGCACGGCGCGGAGACGGTGCTCGAGACTGCGCGCGGCGTGCTCGCGGCGGCCGGTGTCACGCCCGCCTACCTGGAGCTGCGCGACCTGGCCATGCGCCCGGCCCCCGCGACCGGGGACGCGCGCCTGCTCGCCGCAGTGGATCTGGGCGAGGTGCGCCTGATCGACAACGTGGGCGTGCCGCTGGGCGTCGGGTTCAAAAACATCGAGGCGTAGGCAGGCGCTACACTCTTGGGCATGTCTGTGTCCAACATCGCTGCACTGCTGAATCAGCGCTACGGTTTCGCCTTCGCCGCCGAGCAGGTCCGCCAGTCGGGCCGCACTGCCTCATCGACGCTGTACACCGCGTCGAATGCCGAAGGCCAGGCCGTGGAGGTCGAGCTTTTCGACGCCGGTGCCACCGCCGACACCGACGCCCTCGGCCGCGAACTCAGCGAGTCCGAGCACCCCGGCACCTTCCAGCCGCGCGGGGCGGGGATCAGCGATGAGGGCCAGTTTTTCGTGCTGCGCGAGGCCCCGTCGGGCTCGACGCTGCGCTCGCTTATCGACGACAAACGCGCCGCCGGCACCACCTTCACCAACGCCGAAGCACGCGACCTTTTGCTGCCGGCCGCCGAGGCGATCGACGCGTACAACCGCGAGGGCCACCCCGAGTTCGTCTCCCGCTCGATCGACCCGGCGCAGCTTTTGGTGCAGCCCGCGTGGTCTTCCGTGCCGGTGAAGATGGCGCTGGTCGGCCCGCTCGCCGACGGTGGCGAGGCCGATGCGGCCGCGACAATCGACGCCAACCGCGCCGCCTTCCGCGACCTGGTTTCCGAGATGACCGGCGACCCGGTCGACGAGGAGCTGGCACGCGAGTCTGGCTCGTGCGCCGGCTACCTCCTCGCCTTGGCCGGCGGGGCGGCCGCGGCGGTGGGCACGGACGGGGAGACCCCGGTCGCGCCGCGCCCGCAGGACGGCTACCGCAAGCCGCCCGAGCCCTACGCGTACGGCCCGTCGGGGGAGTACACGCGCCCCGCCGTGGTCAAGGACCGGATGAACCCGTGGCCGTGGATCATCGCCGTGCTCGTGCTGCTGCTCATCGCGCTTGGCGCGTTCTGGTGGTGGTGGGACAACAACCGCGGCGAGGAATGGGCAGGCGCGGACGCCGAGATCGCCCAGGAGTACCCGCAGCTCGTCTCCGAGCGTGCTGGCGGCAAGGGCTGGGAGGACCTGGTGTGCGAGTCCGCCACCCCGGAGGCCGGCCAGGAGGGCAAGATCCGCTGCGCCAACGAGGACCTGGGGGTCTCCGTGTCCAAGTACGTCTCGCAGGACGCGCGCGACGACGTGGTCCCGGGCCGCGATGAGGCGGTCATCCTGGGCAGCGGCGAGTGCATGATCGACTCCTACGAGGTGCCGGAGGCCTACCCGCCGGCGTTCGTGATGGTGCCGGAGAACAAGGAGCAGTACCTCGTGGTGATCAACGGCCACGAGTCTGAAGACAAGCGCCTCGGCCTGCCGCTGTGCGAGTAATGCAAAACCCGGCGGTGCTTCTGGCCATCCTCGTGCTCAGCGCGATGATGATGATCTTCAACGAGACCACCGTCGCTGTCGCGCTGCCCGCGATCATGGCGGAGTTCGGCGTGAGCGCGGACGTGGCCCAGTGGCTGCTCACCGGCTTCCTACTCACCATGGCGGTGGTGATCCCCACCTCGGGCTTCCTCATCGACCGGCTGACCACGCGCACCCTGTACTTCCTGTCGATGGCGCTGTTCCTTTTCGGCAGCGTGCTCGCCGCACTCGCCCCGGCGTTTTGGGTGCTCATCGCCGCGCGCGTGATCCAAGCCGCGGGCACTGCGGTGATGATCCCGCTGCTGTTTACCGTCACTTTGAACGTGGTCTCGCCGCAGCGCCGCGGCACGGTGATGGGGCTCAACGCGGTGGTCATCTCGGTGGCCCCCGCGCTCGGGCCGACGCTCGCGGGCCTGGTGCTAAGTAAGTGGACCTGGCACCACATCTTCTGGGTGATGGTGCCGATTCCTTCGCTGCTGCTCGTCACCGCCATCTTTGTCATGCGCAACGTCGGCGAGGTCCGCAAGACCCCGCTCGACGTGTTTTCCGTTGTGCTGTCCGTTTTCGCGTTCGGCGGACTGGTCTACGGCCTGTCCACCTTTACCCAGCTGGTCACCGGCGACTCGGTGGCACCCGGGATCGCGGTCGGCGTCGGCGTGGTCTTTACCGCCATCTTCGCCGCGCGCCAGCGCCGCCTGGCTAAGAAGGACAAGGCGCTGCTGAACCTGAACGCGCTGCGCTACCGCGACTTCACGCTCTCGCTCGTCGCGGTCATCGCGGTCTTCGGCTCCTTCCTCGGCACGGTCAACCTGCTGCCGATCTACCTGCAGGGCGCGCTTGGGCTGTCCACCGTGGCTACGGGCCTGATCCTGCTGCCCGGCGGGGTGGCGCAAGGCGTTGCCTCGCCGATCGCGGGCCGGATTTACGACGCCGTCGGCACCCGCCCCATCGCCATCCCCGGTGCGCTTATCCTCGCCGCCTCGCAGGCCACGCTGTGGCTCACGCTCGGGGAGGACACCCCGCAGTGGCTCATCGTCGCCACCCTGATCTGCACGAACGTGGCGATGGCGGCGGTGATGACGCCGCTGATGACGGCCTCGCTCTCTGCGCTGCCGCAGCCGCTGTACTCGCACGGCTCCGCGATCCTGAATACGCTGCAACAGCTCGGCGGCGCGGCCGGCACGGCGGTGTTCATCGGGATCATGTCGCTCGGAGTCGCGGGTGGGGCGAGTCAGGCCGAGTCGGCGTCGACAAGCTTTGGGGCGGGCGTCGTGGCGTCGATAATTGCGCTGGCGGCGGTGAGCTTTGTGGGCGGCAAACGCAAAACGGTGACCGTGGAGTCGAGTGCGCCGCGCTGACCGACTACGATAGGCGGGCGTGACTACGCAAGATCTTTCAGAGCAGCAGCAGATCCGCCGCGAGAAGCGGCAGAAGTTCCTCGACGCGGGGCTCGACGCCTACCCCGTGAGCGTCGAGCGCACGACCTCCCTCAAGGACTTGCGGAGCAAGTACCAGGCCGTGCCCGAAGGCGAGGGCGACGGTACAACCAAGCTTGAGCCCGGCCAGGAGACCCAGGACGTGGTGGCCGTGACCGGCCGCATCATGTTCCAGCGCAACACGGGCAAGCTGTGCTTTGCCACCCTGCAGGAGGGCGACGGAACCCAGCTGCAGGTCATGCTGTCGCTGGCCGAGGTCGGCGAGGACGCGCTCGCGGCCTGGAAGTCCGACACCGACCTGGGCGACATCGTCGCGGTGAAGGGCCGGGTCATTGCTTCTCGACGCGGCGAGCTCTCCGTCCAGGCCCAATCCTGGCAAATGGCGTCCAAGGCGCTGCGCCCGCTGCCCGTCGCGTTCGCTGAGATGAACGAGGAGCAGCGGGTCCGCCACCGCTACACCGACCTGATCATGCGCGAGCAGGCTCGCGTGAACGCGATGACGCGCATCAAGGTCATGGCCGCAGTGCGCAAGTACCTCACCGGCGAGGATTTCGTGGAGATCGAGACGCCGATGCTGCAGACCCTGCACGGCGGCGCCGCCGCCCGCCCGTTCGTGACCCGCTCGAACGCGCTGGACATCGACCTGTACCTGCGCATCGCGCCGGAGCTCTACCTCAAGCGCGCCGTCGTCGGCGGGCTGGAGCGCGTCTTTGAGATCAACAAGAACTTCCGCAACGAGGGCGTGGACAAGTCGCACTCGCCGGAGTTCACCATGTTGGAGACCTACCAGGCGTGGGGCACCTACGCCGACGGCGCGAAGCTGATGGAGGGCCTGGTGAAGTTCTGCGCCCGCGAGGTCTTCGGCTCCGAGAAGGTCACGCTTGCCGACGGCACCGAGTACGACTTCTCCGGCGAGTGGAAAGTCATGGAGATGTACCCCAGCCTCAACGAGGCGCTGGAGCGCAAGTTCCCGGGCCAGCCCGAGGTCACCATCGACTCCACGGTTGAAGAGCTCACCGCGATCGCCGAGCACATCGGCCTCGAGGTCCCCAAGGGCGAAGGTTGGGGCCACGGCAAGCTGGTCGAGGAGATCTGGGAGGAGCTGTGCGCCGACCAGCTCTACGAGCCGGTATTCGTGACCAACTTCCCCGTCGAGACCTCCCCACTGACCCGCGACCACCGCGACAAGCCGGGCGTGACCGAGAAGTGGGACCTCTACATCCGCGGCTTCGAGCTGGCTACCGGCTACTCCGAGCTGATCGACCCGGTCATCCAGCGCGCCCGCTTCGAGGACCAGGCGCGCCTCGCCGCCGACGGCGACGAGGAAGCCATGGTGCTGGACGAGGACTTCCTCGCCGCGATGGAGCAGGGCATGCCGCCGACCTCCGGCTGCGGCATGGGCGTGGACCGTCTGCTCATGGCGCTGACCGGCCTGGGCATCCGCGAGACCGTCCTGTTCCCGATGGTCAAGCCGGAGGCCTAGGTGACGCCGAGCGCGGAACGCACCGCGCTTCTGCCGCGGCGCGTGCCGCTCTGGCTGCTCGCCGCGGCCGCACTGATCGGCGTGATCCGGGTGGCGATCACGCTGCCGCTGGCCCGCTACGGCTCCGACTTCGTGCCGATCTGGGAGGCGGTGCAGCGCTACACCAGCGGCATCCCCGTCTACAACGAGGATTACTCCACCACCGACCCGCACTACCTCTACGGGCCGGGCGCGAACGTGGTGCTGGCCCCGCTCGCGATCTTTGGCACGTTTGAGGTTGGCCGGTGGGCGATGGTGGGGGCGAGTGTGGCGTCGATAAGCGGCGCGGTGTACTGGGCCGCGAGGATGCTCGCGCCGCACAGGGCGGTGCCGCTGACGCTGGCGACGATCGCGATTGCGTTTAACACGCCCGAGCCGGTCCAATCCACCGTGTACCTGACCAACATCAACGGTTTTCTACTGCTGGTGATGGTCGCGTTCGTGCACGCGTGCCTGCGCGACTACCGCGGCTCGAAGGTTGTCGCGGCGCTGCTGTTCGCCTACGCGGTGACGATCAAACCGCAGTTCGTCGTGCTGGCGGCCGTGCCCTTCCTGCTGGCGCAGTGGTGGGTGATCGTCGGGGCGGTCGCGGCATACGCGGCGCTGTTCGGCATCGGCTGGGCGACCACAGTCAACCCGCACTGGTACCTCGAGAGACTCGTGCCGTATTTGTCGGAGACGCGCGACTACGACAACGGGGCCATCGGCGCGATGGGGCTGGGCACGGTCGGCACCTTCGTGGTCAGCGCGATCGTGCTCATCGGCGTATTCGCCGCGGTGGCGCTGCTGTTCCCGCAGCGCCACGAGCTCGGCGCGGTGTGGGCGTTTTGCACCCTCGGCGCGCTGTTCAGCGGCGTCTTCCTCGTCGGCGGCCTGCTGCAGGGCTACTACTCGATCTGGTTGATCCCGCTGGCGATGTCCGCGATCGACCTGCGCTCGCCCGCGCGCAACTGGGCCACCGGCATCGCGATCTGGACCACCACCGGCCTGTTCGCGCTGCCCGGCGAGCCGAGTTTGCTGGCCACCCTCGGATGGGGCGTGGTGCCCTTTGCCATCGCGGTGCACGCGGGCCTACGATGGAAAAAGACAACAGGGTTGTTACCCGCCTAAACAGCGCGGGGCAAGACCTGGGACGTTTTCGCGTCCCAGGTCTTTTTTCTTTGGATTAAGGAGCGAACTGATGGCAAAGACACAAGCGAGCCTGCAGGAGCAGGCCGCTGACATCCTCGCCGGAATCGGCGGGCCCGACAACGTCGTGAGCATGTCGCACTGCGCGACGCGTTTGCGCTTCGAGCTTGCCGACGCCTCGGCGGCCGACAAGGAACGCCTCGAAGCCAACCCCAAGGTGATGGGTGCGGTCCCGCAGGGCGGCAGCCACTACCAGGTCATCATCGGCGGCGATGTGGCCAACGTCTACAACGAAATCAAGGCCCTGCCCGAGATGCGCGGGGCCAAGCAGCTTAGCGACGCCGACGTCAAAGCCCAAAACCGCGCCAAAGCCCAAGGCAAAGTGCCCTGGCTCGACGCCTTCTTCGAGTACCTGTCTGACTCCTTCCGCCCGATCCTCGGCGTGCTGCTGGGGGCGTCGCTGGTCATCGCCGCCGCCGCGGTCATCGACGCGCTCGGCCTGGTCGACTTCCGCGCCGAGGTCAAGACCCCGACCTGGCAGTTCGTCGACGCCATGTGGCGCTCCGTGTTCTACTTCCTACCGGTGATGGTGGCCTACAACGCGGGCAAGAAGCTGCGCATCGACGGCTGGGTCCCCGCCGCGATCATGTTTGCGCTGTTCACGCCCGAGTTCACGGGGCTGGCGGAGCACCCGGACGCGATCGTGTCGCAAAACGCCCTGCTCGGCAGCGAGGTCGCGCGCGTGACCGTCTTCGGCGCGCCGATGCTTTTGCCTGAGTACGGCGGCAACGTGTTTGTCCCGCTCATCATGGCTGCGGTGGCGGCCCTGGTGTACAAGGGCTTCCAGAAGATTATCCCGTCGGCCGTGCACATGGTGTTCGTCCCCTTCCTCACGCTGTTGGTGATGGTCCCGTTCACCGCCCTGGTCATCGGGCCGCTCGGCTACGCGCTCGGCGCGTGGATCGGCGTCGGCCTGGCGTGGCTCAACGGCAACGCGCCCTTCGTCTTCGCCATCCTGATCCCGATGCTCTACCCCTTCCTGGTGCCGCTGGGCCTGCACTGGCCGCTCAACGCTCTGATGCTGGTGAACATCCAAACGCTTGGCTACGACTTCATCCAAGGCCCCATGGGTGCCTGGAACTTCGCCTGCTTCGGTGCGACCGCGGCTGTGTTCGCCATTTCGCTGCGCGATAGGGACCCGCTCATGCGCCAGACTGCCGGCTCCGCGCTGGCCGCCGGCCTGTTCGGCGGTATCTCTGAGCCGTCGCTCTACGGCATCCACCTGCGGTTCAAGCGCATCTACCCGCGCATGCTGGTGGGCTGCTTCGCCGGTGGCCTGACCATCGCGATCCTGGGCACCCCGTTCGGCGGCGTGCAGACCAACGCGTTCGTGTTCACCTCGCTGCTGACCATCCCGGTCTTTAGCCCGGCGTGGGTTTACGTCATCGCGATCGCGGTGGCATTCTTCACCGCGTTCACCATCATCTTCATCACTGACTACCGCACTCCGGAGGAGAAGGCGGAGGCGCTTGCGCGTCGCGAAGCTGCGGAGGCTGAGGTAGAGGCAGAGGCTGAGACCGAGCCGGAAGCTGAGACCGAGCCGGAAGCTGAGCCGGAGCCCGCAGCCGAGCCTGCGCCCGCAGCCGAGCCTGCGCCCGCCGCAGCGCCCGCTGCGACCAAGGAGCTGCTCGCCCCGCTCGCTGGCGCATCCGTGCCCATGGACAAGCTTGCCGACGCCGCCTTCGCCTCCGGTGCCCTCGGCCACGCCGTGGGCATCACGCCGCAGGCCGATCACGCGACCGTGGTCGCCCCGGTCGACGGCAAGGTCATCTCGGTGGCCAAGACAGGCCACGCCTACGGCATCAAGACCGCCGACGGGGTGGAGATCCTGGTCCACATCGGCATCGACACCGTCAAGCTGAAGGGGGAGGGCTTTACCCCGGTCGCGGAGAAGAAGCAGCAGATCCGCGCCGGTGAGCCGCTGGCTGAGGTGGACTTCGCCTCGATCATCGACGCCGGCGTCGACCCGACCGTGATCACCACCGTGGTCAACTCCAAGACGCTTGCTGCCGTCGACGATCTGGCAGCTGACACGGTCGCGGAGGGCCAGCCGATCCTCGGCGTGACCAAGTAGCACTACGCTTAGAGGGCATGCAGGTCCTGCGCGTGTTCAATAACAATGTCGTGCTCGCCCGCCGCGGCGATGACCCAGTGGTGGTCACCGGCCGCGGCGTCGGCTTCCAAGCCAAGCAGGGCGAGCGCATCGACGAAGCCAAGGTCGCCCGCATCTTCGTCCCGCTCGACGGCCGCGACCCCGACCACGCCGGCGAAATGATCGCGGGACTGCCCGCCGAAACCGTCGAACAGGTCGCCGCAGCGCTTGAGGAAGTCGGCGTGCACACCCGGCTGACCCTGGTCACCGCGATCGCCGACCACATCATCGGCGCCGCCGAGCGGGCCCGCAAAGGCACCACGATCGAATACCCGCTGCGCGCCGAGGTCACCCACCTCTACCCGGAGGAGGCGGCGCAGGGGGAGCGCCTACTCGCCGCTCTCAACCGTAGGCTCGCTGAGCCGCTGCCGCAGGAGGAAGCCATTGCGCTGACACTGCACCTGGTCAACGCCGGGTTCAACACGGGAAACCTGGCGCACACCTACCAGATGACGGGCGTGATTCAGCAGATGTTGGACGTGATTGGGGTTGACGGGGCGTCGATAAGCACTGCCCGCTTCATCACGCACGCGCGCTACCTCTTCGTGCGGCTGGCGCGCGGGGCGCAGCTCGACCACGGCAACTCCCCGCTCACACGCGAGCTGTTGCGCGCATACCCGCAGGATATGGCGGTTGCGCGGAAGGTCGCGCACATCGTCGAGCTGCGCTTCGGGCAGTCGCTTACCGACGACGAACTGGCCTACCTCGGCCTCCACATCGCGCGCCTGCGCCAGCCGCACGCGGGCGAGTAGTCTCGAGGGGAGAACGAGCGAAAGGAAACACATGACTGACCGCACTGTTCTTTACGGCATTGGCGTCTCCGCAGGCACGGCCTCGGGACCGGTCGCCGTGGTGACCGCGCCCGTGGGCATCGACGAGGCGGAACCAGCCGCGGCCGAAGGCGACGCCGAGCGCGTCGCAGGCGTGCTTGACGAGGTCGCGGCCTCGCTGACCGCGCGCGCCGAACACGCGAACTCCGAAACCTCCAAGCAGGTCCTCGAGGCCACCGCGACGCTGGCGACTGACCGCGGCCTGATCCGCGGGATCAACAAGGAACTGAAGAAGGGTAGCGGCGTCACCCGCGCCGTCCACGACGCGGTGGAGGTCTACGCCGGCAAGCTGCGCAAGCTGGGCGGTTACATGGCCGAGCGCGTCACCGACCTCTACGACATCCGCGACCGCGCCATCGCGCGCCTGCGCGGCTTGCCCGAGCCCGGCGTGCCGCACCTCGACGCGCCGTCGATCCTGGTCGCCCACGACCTCGCGCCCGCGGAGACAGCGACGCTGGACCCGGAGATGGTGCTCGGCATCGTCACCGAGGGCGGCGGCGCGACCTCGCACACCGCCATCCTCGCCGCCCAGCTGGGCATTCCCGCGGCCGTGCAGGTCAAGGGCATCCTCGGCGCGGTTATCGACGCCCCACCGCTCGCCCTCGACGGCGGCGTCGGCGAAGTCATCGTCGCCCCGGCCGACACCGATGTCGCCGAGCTGGAGGAACGGTCGCGGCGCCGCGCCGACGCGCTGGCCGGCTCGTCTGGCGAGGGCGCGACGCGCGACGGCTACAAGGTCAAACTGCTGGCCAACATCGGCACCGCCGAAGACGCGGAGAAGGCGGCCGCGCTCGATCTCGAAGGCTCCGGGCTGTTCCGCACCGAGTTCCTCTTCCTCGACCGCGACTCCGCACCGACTGTGGAGGAACAGACCGAGACCTACACGCGCGTGCTGCGGGCCTTCGGGAAGCGCCGCGTGGTCGTGCGCACCCTGGACGCGGGCGCAGATAAGCCGCTGAGCTTCGCCGACCTCGGCGAGGAGGAAAACCCGGCGCTTGGCCGCCGCGGCCTGCGCCTGTCCATGGAGCGCGAGGATCTCCTCGACGACCAGCTGCAGGCGCTTGCCAACGCGCACGCCAACGTGCCCGAGGCGGAGCTGTGGGTCATGGCACCCATGGTCGCCACCGTGGAGGAGACGCAGTGGTTCTGCGACAAGGCGCGCGGCTACGGTCTGCCTAAGGTGGGCATCATGGTCGAGACGCCGGCCGCCGCGATCCGCGCCGGGCACGTGCTCAGCATCGCTGACTTCGCCTCCATCGGCACCAACGACCTGTCGCAGTACACCATGGCGGCCGACCGCATGCAGGGTGAGCTCGCCGAGCTGCTCAGCCCGTGGCAGCCGCCGGTGCTCACCATGATCAAGGCGACCGGCAAGGGCGGGCACGCGACCGGCAAGTCCGTCGGCGTGTGCGGTGAGGCGGGCGGCGACCCGCTCATGGCGCTCGTGCTCGTCGGCTTGGGCGTGACTTCGCTGTCGATGGCGCCGTCGAAGGTCAACGCGGTCCGCGCCGCGCTGCGCCTGCACGACATGGATACCTGCCGCCAGATGGCCAACTACGCAGTCGACGCCCCGACCGCCAAGGAGGCGCGCGAAAACGTCCTCAAGATCGCCGATCCGGTGCTGCGCGATCTGCTCTAGCGCCTTCAGGCATGCTTGCCCGCGCGCCGGTTTTTGCTGGCGCGCGGGCTTTTTGCGTGGGGGGTTTAGTCGGGTGGTTTGCGGTTCTCGGCTCGGGCTTTGTGGTCGGTGCCGGTGGCGGTGACATTCCCATAGGGTGAGACGTAGGTGATCTGTCCATCCCGTCTTTCTGTATGCCCGCGGGTGCCGCGTGCTGCTTGGGAGTTGTGGTACTTACACAACCACCCCAGGTTGGAGGGTGTGGTCTCGCCG
>NZ_KV818016.1:41276-42072 GCF_001814825.1 Corynebacterium sp. HMSC071B10
GTGTTCGACCATGTGGTGGGCATCGCACTCAGAGGCGGGTGCCTTGCACCCCTTCCAGGTACACGTGGTGGAATCTGCCAGCATGACTTCTCGGTGCTTCGGGGTCGCAAAACGCGCATGATACGCGTTAACGGGCCCGTCCATCGCACCGATCAAGATGATCGAGCCGAGTGCTTCGAGCTGCATGCGCACAAACTCCTCACCGGAGACGATTACACCGTTGTCGAAGTGGACCTTAACGTCGTTGCCTTCGCCTGCGATAATGCGCAGGTAATCCCCAAGATCCAGGTTCGCGGTCACCCGCACCAGATACTCCGCCTTTGGGCACCCGCCGTTTAGCCAGCCGGTGACGTCGTTTTTCGCCGCATCAAACACACCCTGGACGTCTGTTGCGGGCCCGGTAAGTCTCAGGGTGGCGTACCCGTCGCCGTGGTGGGTGACCCGTGCTTTCGGGGTGCGCGGCTCAGGCACCTGTAGTTCGGCTTTCAGCTCTGCGGCCACCCGCCGGATGCGCGCCAGGTCGCCTGCTGTGTTACAAAGCTGATCGATGTAGTGCCAGCGCTTGGTTACATCCTTGAGCGAGCGGGCGGAGCGGGTGATGTAGGCCAGGGTGTCTAACCGGTGGCCATGCACACGCGCGCCTTCTTGGGCTCGGGCCTGGTACTTGGTGTGCGAGGTTTTCCCGCACAGCACCGAGGCGGTATCACGCAATTGTTTCGCGCGGTCGTGTTGGATGCCGTGCGCCTGCAACTCTGCAAGCGTGCAGCCGGCCGCTGCGGCGACGAAGTCGTATCCG
>NZ_KV818016.1:42172-102867 GCF_001814825.1 Corynebacterium sp. HMSC071B10
ACCCATTATCGGCCCGAAACGGAACCAACGGCACAGATTCAACGTCTAATTAGGGTTGGGCGTTTTGGCGTCGTCAAGCAAAGGGCCCCGTGTTCGCCTGTGGCGAACACGGGACTACCGGGGCCAAACGCGCGTTAGAGTAGATGAAAACTCACGAGTAGAAGGGGCAACCATGTTTGAGAGGTTCACGGACAGAGCACGGCGCGTTATCGTGCTTGCGCAGGAAGAAGCGCGCGAGCTTAACCACAATTACATGGGTACTGAGCACATCCTGCTCGGCCTGATTAAGGAAGGCGAGGGCGTGGCCGCCAAGGCGCTCGAGTCCATGGGGATCAACCTGGACGATGTGCGCCGCGAGGTCATCGACATTATTGGCCACGGCTCGCAGCCGGTGACCGGGCACATCCCGTTTACCCCGCGCGCCAAGAAGGTGCTTGAGCTGTCGCTGCGCGAAGGCCTGCAGATGGGGCACAAGTACATTGGCACCGAGTTCCTGCTGCTCGGCCTGATCCGCGAGGGCGAGGGTGTCGCCGCGCAGGTGCTGACCAAGCTCGGGGCCGACTTGCCGACGGTGCGTCAAACCGTCATCCAGCTGCTCTCCGGCTACGAGGGCGGCGACAATCAGAACCCCGAGACCCCGCAGGCGGGCCCCGGCCCGGGCCCGCGCAGCGGCGGCCAGCAGGGTGAGCGCTCCAACTCGCTGGTCCTGGATCAGTTCGGCCGCAACCTGACGGCCGCGGCGAAGGAAGGCAAGCTCGACCCGGTGGTCGGGCGCGACAAGGAAATCGAGCGCATCATGCAGGTGCTCTCGCGTCGCACGAAGAACAACCCGGTGCTCATCGGTGAGCCCGGCGTGGGTAAGACCGCCGTGGTCGAGGGCCTGGCGCTGGACATCGCCAACGGCAAGGTGCCGGAGACGCTGAAGGACAAGCAGGTCTACTCGCTGGATCTGGGCTCGCTGGTTGCGGGTTCGCGCTACCGCGGTGACTTCGAGGAGCGCCTGAAGAAGGTGCTCAAGGAGATCAACCAGCGCGGCGACATCATCCTGTTCATCGACGAGATTCACACGCTCGTCGGCGCGGGCGCTGCCGAGGGCGCGATCGACGCGGCGTCGCTGCTGAAGCCGAAGCTGGCCCGCGGCGAGCTGCAGACCATCGGCGCGACCACGCTGGACGAGTACCGCAAGCACATCGAGAAGGACGCCGCGCTCGAGCGCCGCTTCCAGCCGGTGCAGGTCGACGAGCCAAGCATCGAGGACACCATCCAGATCCTCAAGGGCCTGCGCGACCGCTACGAGGCGCACCACCGCGTCTCCTACACGGACGACGCCCTCAAGGCCGCCGCGAACCTCTCGGACCGTTACATCAACGACCGCTTTCTGCCGGACAAGGCCGTCGACCTGCTCGACGAGGCCGGCGCACGCATGCGCATCAAGCGCATGACCGCCCCGGAGGAGCTGCGCGAGGTGGACGATCGCATCGCGGAGGTCCGCAAGGAGAAGGAAGCGGCGATTGACGCCCAGGACTTTGAGAAGGCCGCTGGCCTGCGCGACACCGAGCGCAAGCTGGGCGAGGAGCGCGCGGAGAAGGAAAAGAAGTGGCGCTCCGACGACCTGGAGGACATCGCCGAGGTGGGCGAGGACCAGATCGCGGACGTGCTCGCGCACTGGACTGGCATCCCCGTGTTCAAGCTCACCGAGTCCGAGTCCTCGCGCCTGCTCAACATGGAGAGCGAGCTGCACAAGCGCATCATCGGCCAGGACGAGGCTGTCAAGGCTGTCTCGCGTTCGATCCGTCGTACCCGCGCGGGCCTGAAGGACCCGAAGCGCCCGTCTGGCTCGTTCATCTTCGCCGGTCCGTCCGGTGTGGGTAAGACGGAGCTGTCGAAGGCGCTCGCGGAGTTCCTCTTCGGCGACGACGATTCGCTGATCCAGGTGGACATGGGCGAGTTCCACGACCGCTTCACTGCCTCCCGCCTCTTCGGCGCGCCTCCGGGCTACGTCGGTTACGAGGAGGGCGGCCAGCTGACGGAGAAGGTGCGTCGTAAGCCGTTCTCGGTCGTGCTTTTCGACGAGATCGAGAAGGCCCACAAGGAGATCTACAACACGCTGCTCCAGGTGCTCGAGGAGGGCCACGTCACCGACGGCCAGGGCCGCGTCGTGGACTTCAAGAACACGGTGCTCATCTTCACCTCGAACCTGGGTACCGGCGATATCTCGAAGCCGGTCGGCCTGGGCTTTACGGGCAACACCTCGACCGACGCCGAGGCACAGTACGACCGCATGAAGGGCAAGGTCCACGACGAGCTGAAGAAGCACTTCCGCCCCGAGTTCCTCAACCGCATCGACGAGATCGTGGTCTTCCGCCAGCTCACGCAGGAGGAGATCGTGCAGATGGTCGACCTGCTCATCAGCCGCGTGGACCTCAACCTCGCCGCGCAGGACATGGGCATCGAGCTTACCGACGCCGCGAAGAACCTCCTGGCGAAGCGCGGTTTCGACCCCGTGCTCGGTGCGCGCCCGCTGCGCCGCACCATCCAGCGCGAGGTGGAGGACGTGCTCTCGGAGAAGATCCTCTTCGGCGAGATTGGTGCCGGCGAGATCATCACCGTCGACGTCGACGGCGATGTGGAGGGCGACGAGAAGAACGCGAAGTTCACCTTCACGCCGCGTCCGCGCCCGCTGCCGGCCGAGACCTTCGATAGCGCCGAGGACGCTGCCGAAGAAGAGGAGGTCCGCGAGATCGACCCGGCGAAGGAGCAGCCGGAGTCTGAGGCTTCGCAGTTCCCGGACGAGACGCCCGAGAACCCGGAGCCGAATGACAAGGGCAACGGCCCCGAACCGGTCTAAGTAAACATCTGCCCCACTGCGGGCCAGAACCCCGGTGCAAGCACGGGCACGAGCGCGGCGATCACAGCCAGGATCGCCACGACGGTCGTGGCCGCGACTTGCCCGGGGTTAATCTGCTTTTCGGGCATGTACTTGGCCAGCCACTGCAGCGCGTCGCCGTAGTTGAACAGCAGGGGTGCTGCGTGCCCGGCGGCCGGGATGTTGCTGATGGGGTAGGAGCTGGCGCGGGCAAGCTTGCCGGCTTCCTCGAAAACGGGGGCGGTCAGGGAGGACAGCGGATTGGATGCCGTGCCGCGTAGCTGGACGAGTTCGTGGGTCACATCGGAGCCGTGTGCCTCGTAGTCCTTGGCCAGCTGGATGGCTTGGGGCGCGGGCACGAGGTCGTCGTCGGGGTTGGTCATGACCATGATGGGCATGGAGACGCCGACTTGGCCGAGTTTGTTGTGGTTGAGGGTGCGGGTGAAGCGTTCGTCTTCCAGGGCAAGCTCGGCAAGCGTGCGACCTCCGGTGAGGATGTCGCCGTGGGGGATGGGGGCGTCGGTGATGCAGTGGTGCTCGAGGGCGGCGAGCCAGCGGTGGCCTTCCTCGGTGAGGTACTCGTCGAGCGCGTCGCGGAACTCAGGGTAGGTGGAGGCGTAGCTTACCGTTGCGTATCCGACGACGGTGTCGAGCATGCCTGCGGTGCCCTGCTGCATCACGGCGAGCGGGTCGGCGGGTGGGGCGCCGGCGAAGGTGGCGCGCACGTCGAGTTCGGGCGCGTAGTCGGCGACAAGTTCGGCGGCTGCAGCGGCCGCGCCCCCGCCTTGGGAGTAGCCCCAAAACGCGATGGCTTCGTTGTCTTTGGCGGTGGCGCGGGCGGCGTCGATAAGCGCGTGGCCCTGCTCGATGCGATTGAGGTAGGTGTGGGTGCCGGGGGTGCCTAGCCCGATGTAGTCGGTGACGACGACGCGGTAGCCGGCGCGCGTGAGCTGGCCGACTAGGGGTGCTTCGTAGTTGATGCCGATGGAGTCGCCCTCGATCGAGGAGAGCATCGCCGTGCCTGCCGACGGCGCACAATGATCCGCCATGCCGCGGGTGCCGGGCGCGAGCGCGATGAGCCCGCGCGCGTGCGGCGTGTCGTAGAGTGCGCCGGAAACTTCGACGGTCTCGCCGGACTCAGTGGTGCTGGTGTAGCGGATGCGCTGGCCTTCGCTCGCCGGGACTGTGCTTGTGGAAATCAGTGTGCCGGGGGCCTCGCTCGCGACCGCCGGTGGCGCGAGCGCGAGGACGGCGGCGAGGGCAGTTGCGCGCAAAAAGGTCTGTTTCACACCTTGGATGCTAAGCCAACATGAGCAAGCTCGCGGCCATAAGCCCCATGCCGCCCATCATCCAGTAAACGGAGACGTGGTGATGGCCAGTCTGGATCGCGTTTGGCATGAGCTTGTCGACGCTGATGAACACCATGATGCCGGCGACGGCGGCGTAGGAAAAGCCCATGGTCTGCGGGCCGAGGAACGGCGAGATCAGCGCGAAGCCGAGAAGCGCGCCCGCCGGTTCCGCGAGCCCGGACAGGGTGGCCCAGCCGGCGGCGCGCCAGCGGCACCGCCACGGCCACGCCCTCCGGGATGTTGTGCAGCGCGATGGCGACGGCGATCGGGATAGCGAGCTTCGGGTCGGTGTAGGCGGCCATGAAGGTGGCAAAACCCTCGGGGAAGTTGTGCAGCGCGATCGCGATGCCGGTCATCAGTCCCGCGCGGCGCAGCGTGGTTGCCTGCGCGGCGGTCGAGGTGCTCGGCTCGTGCGGGTTGATGTCGTCGGGGACCAGCCGGTCGATCACCGCGATCAGTGCGACGCCGAAAAAGAAGGCGGCGATGGCGGACCAGTCGTTGTCCAGCGCCTCCATTGCCTCGGGCAGAAGCTCGACGAGCGAGATGTAGATCATCACCCCGGCAGAGAAACCGAGCGAGCCGGCGAGGAAGCGGTCCCCGATATCGCCCTTGAGCGCCACAAGCACGCCGCCGAGGCCGGTGGATAAGCCGGCGAGCAGCGTGATAGCTAGGGCGGTCGTGAACATGCGATGAGTATAGCCCTAGCTGGGCAGCCGGAACCTGCCGTCTGCGTCTTGCACGGCGAGGCCGTCTTCGAGCAGGGAAAACAGGGCGCGGTGGGTTTGGGCTGGGTGGGGCCAGGTGGCGTCGATAAGCGACTGCTCCACGGGCCCGGTGGCCTCGCGCAGCACGCGCATGATCTTGCCGCGGACCTGGCGGTCGGTGCCGGCGAACTTCTGCGTGCGCGGGGCGAAGTCGGCGGGCGGTTGGCCGGCGGCGAGCCACGCGCAGTCGACCACGGGGCATTCGCTGCATTTCGGCGCGCGCGAGGTGCACACGAGCGCCCCGAGCTCCATGAGCGCGACGGAGAGTTCCGGCCCGTGGGGGATTTCGGTCAGCTCGCGTTTACTCGGCCGCACCTGGGCGACGCCGCGCACCGCACGCGCGTGGACGCGCCGCACGTTCGTGTCCACCACCGGCACGTCCTGGCGGAAGGCGAAGTTCGCCACGGCGCGCGCGGTGTAGTCGCCGATGCCGGGCAGCGCGAGTAGCGCGTCGACATCCGCGGGCACCTCGCCGCCATGCTTCTCGACGATCACCCGCGCACACTCCAACAACCGCAACGCCCGCCGCGGGTAGCCGAGTGTGCCCCAGGCGCGCAGCACCTCGTCGGTGCCCGCCTGGGCGAATGCGTGCGGGGTGGGCCAGCGCGCGATCCACTCCTCCCAGATCGGGGCGACGCGCTCGACCTGGGTTTGGTGGCTCATGACCTCGGAAAGCAGCACTCCCCAAGCGCTCGTGCCCGGCTTGCGCCACGGCAGGTCGCGCGCGTTGCGGCGATACCACGAGACCAAATGCTCATATTGCTTCGAAACTTCCACGATGAGTGACAGAATAAACATATGACTGAACAAACAGAACTCGACCCGTCCACCCCCGCCGAAGTGTGGGCCGCGCTGAAGGCGGGCAACGAGCGCTTCGCCACCGACCAGACTCTCGCCCCGCACCGCGACTCCGCCCGCCGCAGCGCCCTGACCTCCGGTCAGAACCCCTTCGCCGCCGTCATCGCCTGCTCCGACTCGCGGGTACCCGTCGAGCTGCTTCTCGACGCCGGGTTCGGCGACGTCTTCGTCATCCGCAACGCCGGCGGCTGCATCGATTCCTCCGTCAGTGGCTCGGTGGAGTTCGCCGTCGAGGACCTGGGTGTCTCTCTCGTTCTCTTCCTGTCGCACGAGCGCTGCGGCGCGATCGGCGCGGCGATCCAGGGCGTGAACAGCGCGGCCCTGCCGACGAATCTGACTCGCGTGTTTGTGGAGAAGATCGCGCCGTCGGTAATCAGCGCCCAAGCAGACGGCCCGGTCGATAGCGCGGAGATCGAGCGCACCCACGCCAAGGTCACCGCCGAGCACCTCATCGCCCGTATCCCCGCACTCCGCAAGGGCATCGACGAGGGCACCGTCGCCATGGTTGGTGCGCGTTACCGGCTCGAAGACGGCCGCGTCGAGACCGTGTATGAGAACTTTGGCAACTAAGGTGAAGGCATGACACACCAGCGCCCCCCAGCACGGCCCCCGCGGCGGAAGCACGCACCGGAGATCTACATGCGACGACGCGTCCTCGCGCTCGTCCTGCTTCTGCTTGTGGTGGCGCTAATCATCTGGGGCATGGTCGCCTTCGCCAAGGCGGTCGGCGGCTCGGGCAAGGACGAAAACCCGGAGAGCTCGGAGACAGTCGCCACCGCCACCGAGGACGCGCCGGTGACCGAGGACGCGCCGGTGACCGAGCCGACCGTGCCGGAGCCGAGCGACGCGCCCGCTTCGCCTTCTTCCAGCGCAGCACCAAGCGAAGAGGCGAAGGAGGAGGACACCGCCACGGCGGCCGCGCCGGAAAACCCCGGCGAGTGCTCGCTGAAAGACCTGCGGATCACCGCGATGACGAACCAGCCCTCCTACCCGGCGGGCACCGAGCCGGTGCTCTACATGGAGGTGGAAAACCCCACCGAGGTGGACTGCGAGATCGACCTGGAGGCCTCGCCGCTGCGCTTCGAGGTGTACTCCATGGGCACCAACGACCGCATCTGGTCGGACACGGACTGCAACGCGCCGATGCTCACCGGCAGCGAAACCTTCGCGCCGGGTGAGACCCGCGGGTTTGAGGCGCGCTGGTCCGCCACCAACTCCGCGCCCGATGCGTGCGAGAACCGCGCGCCGGTGCCGGCGGGCTCCTACTTCCTGCACGCGGTGATTGGCGATAACGCCTCGGACCCGGTGCCGTTTAACATCACCTAGCGGGGGAGATGGCCGCAATCGCTTGGGCAAGCGTTGCGGCCTCGGTGATTTCCATGCCGTCCACGGAAGCTTCCGCGCCCGCGGGGACGATGGCGCGCTCGTAGCCTAAGCGGGCGGCCTCCTGGAGGCGGCGCTGCAGGTTGGGCACGCGGCGCAGCTCGCCGGCCAGGCCGACTTCGCCGATGACCACGGTCTTCGGCGGCAGCGGGGTCTCGTGCAGGCTGGACCAGGTAGCGAGTGCGACCGCCAGGTCGGTCGCCGTCTCGGTGATCCGGACACCGCCGACGGTGGCCACGTAGGCGTCCTTGTCGTTGGTGCGCTGCCCGCAGCGGGCCTGCAGCACGGCAAGCACCATCGGCACGCGGTTGAAATCCAGGCCGGTGACGACGCGCCGCGGGCTCTTGTTCACCGGATCGACCGTGAGCGACTGCACCTCGGCCAGGATGGGGCGCACCCCGTCCATCGCCACGGTCACCGCGGAGCCGTCCGGCGTGTTGCCGCGGTGGGAGAGGAAGAGCCCGGAGGGGTCCGGTACTTCGCGGATGCCCTCGGAGGTCTGCTCGAAGCAGCCGACTTCGTCGGTCGCGCCAAAGCGGTTCTTGATCCCGCGCAGCATGCGCAGCGAGGAGTGGCGGTCGCCCTCGAAGTTGAGCACCACGTCCACGAGGTGCTCGAGCACGCGCGGGCCGGCGACGTTGCCGTCCTTGGTCACGTGCCCCACGAGCAGCACCGGCATGTTCGTCGTCTTGGCCAGGGTGGTCAGTGCGGCGGTCACGGCGCGGGACTGCGCGACCCCGCCGGCGACTCCCTCGACGCCGCTGGCTTGCATGGTCTGCACCGAGTCGACGATCAAGAGCGAGGGCTTGAGCTCCTGGACGTGCCCGAAGACGACGTCCAAGTTGGATTCTGCAGCGAGGTAGAGACTGTCTTTCAGCGCGCCGGTGCGCTCGGCCCGGCCGCGAACCTGGCCCGCGGACTCCTCGGCGGTGCAGTACAGCGCCTTGCGGCCTTGCTCGGCCCAGCGGGAGGCAACTTCGAGGAGGAGGGTGGATTTGCCCACGCCCGGCTCGCCCGCCATCAGCACGACGGAGCCAGGGACCACGCCGTTGCCCAGCACCCGATCAAGTTCGGTGATGCCGGAGGCGATGGTGTGGGTCGACGCCGCGTCGACAAGCGTGATGGGCTTCGCGCTTGACGCAGGCGTCAGCGGTGCGGAAGGGGCTGGCGCGCTTTCCTGCAGGGTCCCCCACGACCCGCATTCGGGGCAGCGCCCGAGCCACTTCGGCGAGGAGTACCCACACTCGGAACAGGTGTGGATACTGCGCGGCTTCTTAGCGATCTGCTTCGCGCTCCTGCTCGCCCGACTGCAGCGTCGGCGCGGACACAGCGACCTCAACCTCGAGCGAGGTGCTGTCGAACTCGAACTTCACCGGCACGACGCCGCCGTACGCGAAGTCCTGGTTCTCCAGCGAGGTGACCACGTACTGGATGGAGCCGTCCTTGGACTTCGGCATGTTCTTCAGGCCCTCGGCGGAATCCGCGACCAGCGAACCGTTGTACGTGATCGGGCGGGTGCTGCCGAGCGTGACCGGGGTGCCGTCGACGGTGACGGACTCGAGCGTGTGGTCCTTCATGCTGCGGTCCTGGTTGGTCACGGTGAACTTGACCGCGGCCTGGCCGTCCTCGGCGAGGATGACGGTGGCGTCCTGCACCGAGAGCTCCCTGTCCTCGGTGAAGGCGGTGGCGCCGTCGACCGCAGCAACCTGGTTCGAGGTCTGGGTGATCTGGCCGGCGGAGCAGCCGGTAAGTGCCAGTGCGGAGGCGACTGCGACAGCGGCGAGCGGCTTCAGGGACTTCACGTGGGTGTCCTCCATCGTTTATGTAGAGCGCGTAGTTTTCTCCGCTTTACCTTAGCCGGAGCTGGTGTGGTTTTCCCAGTTTCCTTGCCCTTCCCAGGGCCGCCCAGGCCAATCGGGGGTAAACTTTGGTTGCGGTTTTTGGGCCTGCCGGGAGGGTGTGGTGGGCGTGGCGCGAGTAAGCACGTGCGAAAACGCTACGGTGGTAGGGTTGGGCAACGATGACTGAAGGAGCTTCAATGGAATTCAAGGTCGGCGAAGTCGTGGTTTACCCGCACCACGGTGCGGCGAAGATCGCGGATATCGAGCAGCGCGAGATCGGCGGGGAGACCCTCGACTACCTGGTGCTGCAAATCCTCCAATCCGACCTGGAGGTCCGCGTGCCGGTGAAGAACACTGAGCTCGTCGGCGTGCGCGACGTGGTCAACGAGGAGGGCCTGCAGAAGGTCTTCTCCGTGCTGCGCGAAGAGGACGTCGAGGAGGCGGGCAACTGGTCCCGCCGCTACAAGGCGAACCAGGAGCGTCTCGCGTCCGGCGACATTAATAAGGTGGCCGAGGTCGTGCGCGACCTGTGGCGTCGTGACCAGGGCAAGGGTCTGTCGGCGGGCGAGAAGCGCATGCTGGGCAAGGCCCGCCACATCCTCGTCGGCGAGCTGGCGCTGGCCGAGCCGGTGGATGAGAAGAAGGTCGAGGAGATGGAAGAGGCCATCCGCAAGATCATCGATGAGCAGGTCAAGGCCGGGATCTCGATCGCGCCGGAGCCTGCGGACGATGACGAGGATGACCTGGACATGGAGGACCTCTCCTTCGACGACGAGAAGTAGCCGTGTCTCGTAGGGTCGTCGCCGTTGTCGCGGCCGCAGGTCAGGGCACCCGCCTGGGCGCGGATGTGCCGAAGGCGTACGTGCCGCTGCGCGGCCGCAGCCTGCTCGAGCGTTCGGTGACCGCGATGGAGACCGCCGAGATCGTCGACGCGATTCATGTGGTAGTCAGCCCCGCGATGGAGCCGGTAGCCCGCCGCGCTCTGCAGGGCCACGACGTCACCTTCGTCCACGGCGGTGCCGAGCGCGCCGATTCCATCTATGCGGCGCTCCGCGCAATCCCGCTTGCCGACGCCTGCGTGCTCGTCCACGACGCCGCCCGCGCATTAACCCCGCCCGGGATGATCGCGCGCGTGGCCCGCGCAGTCCTCGACGGGGCCGATGCCGTGGTGCCGGTGCTGCCGGTCGCCGACACGATCAAGGAAATCTCCGCCTCTGGTGCAGTGGTGGCCACCCCGGACCGCTCGCGCCTGCGCGCCGTGCAGACGCCGCAGGGCTTTGACCTGCGTAAGCTGCGCGCGGCGAACGAGGCGTACTTCGCGGGTGAGCAGGACTTCGTCGCCACCGATGACGCCTCGCTGATGGAATGGTTCGGCACAGAGGTCGCGACCGTACAGGGCGACCCGATGGCGTTTAAGATCACGACCCCGATCGACCTACGCCTGGCCACCAGCATCACCGACGAGGCCGAGCCGACGATCTTCGAGGTACCGGGCAACTAGGGGCAACTCGCGCGGGTAGTGTGGCGGGCATGACTCAAGACTTTGCCAAGCTGCGCGTTGGAACTGCCTTTGATGCCCACCAGATCCAGGAGGGTAAGCCTTGCTGGATCGCGGGCATTTTGCACGAGGGCGTCGACGGGTGCGAGGGGCACTCGGACGGGGACGTAGTCGCGCACGCGGTGGTGGACGCGGTGCTGTCCGCAGCTGGTTTGGGGGATTTGGGCTCGTTCGTCGGTGTGGGTCGCCCGGAGTACGACGGGGTGATGGGCACCCAGCTGCTGAAGGAGTTGCGCGAGCTGCTGCAGCGCGAGCGCGTGCGCGTGGTGAACGTTTCCGCCCAGCTGATCGGGCAGAGCCCGAAGATGGGCCCGGTGCGCGATAAGGCCGAGCAGGCCTTGAGCGAGGCGCTGGGCGCGCCGGTGTCGGTGTCGGCCACCACCACGGACCACATGGGATTTACGGGTGCGGGCCAGGGGAGGGCTGCGATTGCGACGGCGCTGGTTGAACTAAGCTAGCGGGCGTGACTCAACGCATCTTTGATACCAAAACCCGCACGCTGAAAGACTTCGAACCCCTGCGCGAGGGGCACGTGTCCATTTACCTGTGTGGTGCGACGCCGCAGTCCGCGCCGCACATCGGGCACTTGCGCTCCGGCGTGGCTTTCGACATTGTGCGTCGCTGGTTTTTGGCCAAGGGGCAGGACGTGGCGTTTGTGCGCAACGTCACCGATATTGATGACAAGATTTTAAACAAGGCCGCCGAGAACAATCGCCCCTGGTGGGAGTGGGTGTCTACCTACGAGCGCGAGTTCACCCGCGCCTACGACACACTTGGTGTGCTGCCGCCGTCGGTGGAGCCGCGCGCCACGGGGCACGTCACCCAGATGGTCGACTACATGCAGCGCCTGATGGACCGCGGCTTCGCGTACGCCGCCGACGGCTCCGTCTACTTCGACGTGGACGCGTGGGTCGCCGCCGAGGGGTCCGATTACGGCTCGCTGTCCGGCAACCGCCCGGAGGACATGGCGCGCGGGGACGCGGGCGCGGGCAAGCGCGGCCCGCTTGATTTCGCGCTGTGGAAGGCGGCGAAGCCGGGCGAGCCGAGCTGGCCGACTCCGTGGGGCGAAGGCCGCCCGGGCTGGCACCTGGAGTGCTCGGCGATGTCCACCTGGTACTTAGGTCCCGAGTTCGACATCCACGGCGGCGGCCTTGACCTGCAGTTCCCGCACCACGAGAACGAGCAGGCCCAGTCCCACGGCGCGGGCGACGGTTTTGCGCAGTACTGGATGCACAACCACTGGGTGACCATGGCGGGCGAGAAGATGTCGAAGTCGCTGGGCAACGTGCTCTCCATCGACAACATGCTTGAGGCCGTCCGCCCGGTCGAGCTGCGTTACTACCTGGGCAGCGCGCACTACCGCAGCGTGTTGGAGTACTCGCCGGAGGCGCTCCAGGAGGCGGCCGCGGGGTATCGCCGCATCGAGGACTTCGTGCACCGCGCAGGCACGCCGGAGCCATCCACCTGGTCGGAGGCCTTCGAGCAGGCGCTTGACGACGATTTCGCGGTCCCCAAAGCCCTCGCCGAAATCCACAACACGGTCCGCGCCGGCAACAGCGCACTCGTCGCAGGCGACACCGAGAAGGCCACCGAGCTGGCTGCGCAGGTGCGCGCGATGGCTGCCGTGTTGGGTGTAGACCCGGGCGCGTGGGACAATGACGCAACTGGCGGCGCGGCCGATCAGGCGCACCACGCGCTGGACACGTTGGTGCAGGCGGAGCTCGCTCGCCGCACTGAGGCCCGCGCGAACAAGGACTGGGCGGTTGCCGACGAGGTACGCGACCGTCTCAAAGCGGCGGGCATCGAGGTCACCGACACCGCCGACGGCCCGACCTGGCAGATCAAGGAGTAGGAGACGAGATGGCAAAGCCGTACCAGCGTCCAGATAAGCAGAAGACGCACAAGAAGGGGGCCACGAAGGGCTCCGGTGGGCAGCGCCGCCGCGGGCTGCGCGGCAAGGGCGCAACCCCGAAGGCGGAGGATCGCGTCTACCACGCGGCGCACAAGCGGAAGCAGGCGCGCGACCGTCGTAACCAGGGCCGCCACGAGCGCGAGCTGGCGGATATGGTGGTCGGCCGCAACCCGGTCATCGAGTGCCTGCACGCGAAGGTGCCCGCCGAGGCGCTGTACGTGGCGCAGGGCACCGGACACGACGACCGCTTAAGCGAGGCGGTTGCCATTGCTCAGTCGCGCGGCATCCCGGTCTCCGAGGTGCAGAAGCGCACACTGGACGAGATGACCGGCAACGGCATGCACCAGGGCATCGGCCTGAAGATCCAGCCCTACAAGTACGCCGACGTCTTCGACCTGATGAGCAAGGTCGACGGCAACGGCATGTTCGTGGTGCTGGACAACATCACGGATCCGCGCAACCTGGGTGCGGTGATCCGCTCAGCGGCCGCGTTCGGCGGCGACGGCGTGATCATCCCCGAGCGCCGCTCCGCCCAGGTCACGGGCGTGGCCTGGCGCACCTCTGCCGGTACCGCGGCGCGCCTGCCGGTGGCGAAGGCTACCAACCTCACCCGCACGATCAAACAGTTCAAGGACAACGGATACATGGTCGTCGGCCTGGATGCTGGCGGCGAGCACACGCTCGATACCTTCGACGGGGCGTGCGACCCGGTAGTCATCGTCGTCGGTTCGGAGGGCAAGGGCATTTCCCGCCTCGTGCGCGAGAACTGCGACGTGATCATGTCCATCCCCACCGAGGACTGGGTGGAGTCGCTCAACGCTTCGGTTGCCGCCGGAGTGGTGCTCAGCGAGTTCGCGCGCCAGCGCCGCGCGGCGAAGTAGGCGTTAGCGCGCCGTAATCCGGCGCGCCTGCCACGCCCCGATCCCGCGGCAGACCACGTAAATCCCGAAAGAGACGAACGCGACGAGCACGCTGACCGGCAGCCCGGGCGCGAGCGAGAGGATGAAGCCGCCGACGGCCGCGACCTCGGCGAAGATCACCGACAGCAGGACCGCGAGTTTCGGGTTGGCGGTCACGGCGACGGCGCTCGCGCCGGGCGTGATTAGCAGCGCCATGACCAGCAGCACGCCGACGATCTGGACACTGTTCGCCGCGGCGAGGCCGACAAGGACCGCGAAGACGGTCGCCATGGTGCGCACGCGCACACCGGTCGCGGCGGCCATCACCGGGTCGATCGAGGAAAACAGCAGCGGCCGCCACAGCGCAACCACTGCGGCCACCACGACCACGGTGGTGATTGCCAGGGCCCACACGCTTGCCTGCGCCACGCCGACCACCTGCCCCGTCAGCAGCGACATCGCGATGCTGGAGTTGCCTGGGTACAGGTAGATGCACAGCACGGAGATGCCCATGCCGAAGCTCATGACCACGCCGACGGCGGAGTCATTGCCGCCCTTGAACCCCAAAAGCGCGAGCGCGATGGCGGCGGCGATTGAGCCTGCCACCGCGCCAAGCGAGACGTTGAAGCCGATGACCAGGGCGGCTGCGGCACCCATGAGCGCGAGCTCGGAGGTGGCGTGGACGGCAAAGGACATCTGCCGCATCACGATCAACGGAGCGAGTACCCCGGAGAGGACGCCGAGGAAGGCGCAGGCCACCAGGGATGTGATGACGAAGTCTTGGGAGAGCAGGTAGACGGTGGTGTCCCACATCAGATGATCACCGTCTTCCCGCCGGCGCGCACGACCTGGACGGGTGCGCCGTAGAGCTCGGAAAGCACGTCGGATTGGAAGACCTCGTCGGCGGTGCCGATGACGTGGCCGTTCGGCCCGATGTAGAGGACTTTGTCCACGATGTCGATGACGGGGTCGATGGAGTGGGTGACCATGGCCACCGCCGCCCCCGATTCCTGGAAACGGGCGATGGTCTGGCGCTGGCGTGCGACATCCAGGGAGAGGAAAGGCTCATCGGCCAGGATGATTTCGGGGTTTTGCGCGAAGGCTTGGGCCTGGCGTACGAGTTGTTGTTGGCCGCCGGAGAGGCGGCCGACGTGGGCGTCGATAAGCGAAGGGGCCCCGACGTAGGCGAGCAGGTGTTCAGGCTCACCCCCGGCGAGCGAGACGAGGTCGCGCACGCGCGCCGGGAGGTGGGCGGGGAACATTTGCTGCTGCGGGATGTAGCCCACGCGGCCGCCGAGTTCGATCGTGCCCGCCTCGAGGCGCTGCATGCCGAGCGCGCCCCGCAGCAGCGTCGATTTGCCGGAGCCGTTGGGGCCGAGAATGGCGAGGAACTCGCCGGGGGCGAGCTCGCACGTGATGTCGCGCCACAGGGGCGCAATGGTTGCGTTACGCAGCTGCAGCATTGAGCTGGTCAACGATTTCCTGGAAGTAGTCGAAGAAATTCTTGCCGTCCTGCGGGGTCTCGGTGATGTCCACGACCGGCACGCCGGCCTCCTCCGCCGCGGCGACAAGACGCTCGGAGACGGCATTGGGGGACTGGGAATTATTGATCAGGATATCAGCATCCTTGATCGCCTCGAGCGCCTCGGCGACGGCGGCCGCGGACGGCTCGGAGTGGTTCAGCGTTGCGTGGCGGTAGGACTCCGGGGTGGCGTCTACCAGCGCGGACTCCTCCACGATCGCATCAGCGATCGGGTGGGTCTGGATCACGTTGGCCGCAGGCAGCTTGGCCAGGGACTCGTCGATGCCGGCGAGCTTGTCGTCGAGCGAGTTACCGCCGATCTGCGCGGCGACGTCGCGGATGGCCTCAGTGGAGTACCAGATGTGCTCGTTTTCTTCGCCGTGTGCGTGATCGTGCGCGTGGTCATGGTCGTGTTCGCCGTGATCGTGATCATACTCATGGCCGTGCGCCTCGGCCGGCGGCAGCGCGGTGATGAGCGTGCCCTTCGCGGCCGTGTAGAGGGCTGCGTCGTAGGCACCGCCGTTGGCCACCACGGTTGCGGCCTGGGCGATCTTGGCCAGGTCGGCGGCGGTGGGCTCGTACTCGTGGGGGTCGGTCGAGGGGTTGCTGATGATCGCTTCGACCTCGTCGCCAGTGACGGCAGACGCGACATCGGCCCACACCTGGGTGGTGGCGACCATGGTGCCGTCGCCGACCTGCTCAGCGTCCTGAGCGGTGTCCTGCTCGGCGTCCTGCGCGCCGCAGGCGGTGAGGGTAAGGGCGAAGGCGACTGCTGCGATCCGTTTCATCATGCAGCCCATCCAACCACTAATGGAAACGGTTTTCAAAATGGGAGGCGGGGTAGCATGGCTGCATGCCCGCGACGCTCGCCTCCATCGCCGCCGACCTCGGCATCTCTCGCACCACGGTCTCCAACGCGTACAACCACCCGGACCAGCTCTCGCCCGCGCTGCGCCGCCGGATCCTCTCGTACGCCGAGTCGCGCGGGTATGCGGGCCCCAACCCGCACGCGCGCTCGCTGCGCACTCAGCACACCGACACGCTTGGGGTGGTGCTCACCGAGCACCTGAGCTTCGCCTTCGAGGACCGCGCCTCGGTCGACTTCCTCGCCGGCGTGGCGGACTCCAGCGAGTACGCGCTCACACTCATCCCGACGGGCGCGAGCGTGCATGATGCGATTGTGGACGGCGTCATCGTCTATTCGGTGCCCGAGAACGCGCAAATGCTTCTCGACGCCAAGACGCGCCACCTCCCCCTCGTCATCTGCGACCAGCCGACGAATGTCCCGGACGTACCATTTGTGGGCATCGACGACGCCGCCGCGATCGCGCCGGCGGCCGAAGCGCTCGTCGCAAACGGGCACCGACGCATCGGGATCCTGGCGAAGCGCCTGTTCAGCACCCCCACCAACGGTTTTGTGGAGCCCGCGGCTCTCGACGCCGCCGACCTGCACCTCCAGCGCGCCCGCATCCGCGGCGCACTCGATGTCTTCGGCGCCGCCGGGATCAGCGACGTCCCCGTGGTCACACGCGACCAGAACGACCTCGCCGCCGCCACCGACGGCGCACGCGAGCTCATCGAGTCTCACCCAGAGCTGACCGCGGTGCTGTGTACGACGGACTCCATGGCGCTCGGCGTGATCGAGTACTGCCGCGGCCGCCGCGCCATCCCGGAAGAGCTGTCGGTGACCGGCTTCGACGGCATCGGCGTGCCGGGGCTGACCACGGTGGAGCAGCCCAATAGGCGCAAGGGGGAGGTCGCGGCAATGCTGGTGCGCTCGCTAATCGAGGGCCGCCCGCAGCGACGCGAGCGCGCGCTGTTGCCTACGAGGTTTCTGCCAGGTACGAGCGTCGCGCTTGCGCCAGCTGGCTAAGCAGCTGCGCCATCTCGGCCACGTTTGCAACCCGGTAGCGCGCCGCGCTGTCCTGCGCGCCCACCTTCACGCCCACGTCCGGGCCCTGGGTGAGCACGGCCATGGCGGTTTCGTCCGTGGTGTCGTCGCCGGCGAAAAGCGTGGCGGCAAAGGCGCGTTTGCGCTGCGCGAGCCAGGAACCTTTGGTCACGTCGACGGCGGAGAACTCCACCACATTGTGGCCTGGCGTGACCGACCGCGAACCGGTGTCTAAGGCGCGGGCGGCGCGCAGCATTTCGCGGGCGCGCTCCGGGTCGGAAGCCGCGAGCGGGGCGACGTGCAGCACGCGCTGATACGGCTTTTCCTCCACGTAGGCGGGCGGGGTGGCGATCCGCTCCAGCTCGTTGCCGATGCGCTCGAGGTAAGCGGCGTCCTCGGGTAAGAGCGTGGGGCCGGGCTCAGCGCCGTGGGAGCCGACGCGCACCAACCCCTGCAGCGAAGGCGTCTCGGGAAGGACCTCGGCGAGTCCCTCGAGGTGGCGGCCGGTAAGCACGGCGACCTCCGTGTCCGGGAGGGTAAGGAGGCAGGCGATCGCGTCGAGCGCCTCCGGGTGGGCGCGCACGGCATAAGGGTCGGTGTTGAGCTCGGCGAGCGTGCCGTCGAAATCTAGGCAGACCAGCAGCGACTCGGCGCGGGCGAGGTGGGCGATGGCGTCGTCAAGCGGGCTCACAGCGACATCAGCCGCACACTCGGCGGATCAACTTCGTCAGAGGTGGAAGTCCACAGCAGCTCGGTGTCGGTGAGCTGCTCCGTGCGGAATTGCGCACCGGGGACGAGGATGCCGGTCAGCTGCTCGTGGACGTGTCGGGCCCCGCCCTCGCAGTTGCCTGCGTCGCCCACCTCGACCTCTTCGATGGTGAAGGTGTCGTCCTCGGTGCGAATCGACGCCTGCAGGTCAGCGCACGCGGTGTTGCCGTCGAGTTCGGTGTCGGAGATGTGGAAGTTGGCCAGCCCCGCGGCGTCGGCAAGCAGGGCCCCGGGCTCGGCGGGATCCGTGTGGACGGCGACCACCTGCCAGGTCGGAGCGTCGCTGCACGCGGCGAGCGGCAACGCGAGGGCGAGCGCGAGGGCGTGGACGGGTTTCATAGTGCCTCCAAAAACGACGCCGCCCAGGCGTCAACATCGTGCGTGGTCACCCACTCGTACATGGCGCGCATCCGCTGCGGGTCGGGGTCGGCCGCGGCCTCAATCGCGCGGACGATCGAGTCCACGTCGAAAGGATTGCACAGGTAGGCCTGGTCAAGCTCCACGGCGGCGCCTGCGAACTCGGAAAGCACAAGCGCGCCGCTGCCGTCCGGGTGGCACGCCACGTACTCCTTGGCCACCAGATTCATCCCGTCCTTAAACGGCGTGACCAGCATAATGTCGGCCGCAGCGTAGTAACTGCCCAGCTCCTCCTTGCCCACCCCGTGGTGGACGTAGTGGATCACCGGCCGGCCAACGCGGCCGAAACGCCCGTTGATGCGCCCGACCGCCGCCTCCACCTCGCGGCGGGTCTCGCGGTAGTGCTCGATGCGCTCGCGCGAGGGCGTGGCCAGCTGAATCAGCGTGGCTTGGTGGCCCGCCTCGAGGATCCGCTCGAAGGCGAGGAGGCGCTGCAGGATGCCCTTCGTGTAGTCCATCCGGTCGACGCCCAGCATGAGCAGCTCCGGGTTGCCCACCAGCTCGCGCACCCGCGCCGGGTCGCCTGGGGCCACGGCCTGCGGGTCGATGGAGATGGGGAAGGTGCCGGTGCGCACGCGGGCGTCGGCAAGCAGCAGCCCGCGGAAGTTCTGCTCGTCGGTGCCGCGCTGGAAGCCGATCAGATCGCAGGCCTGAAGCGAGCCGAGGATCTCCTCGCGCCACGGCAGCTGCCGGAACAGATCCGGCGAAGGGAAGGGGATGTGCAGGAAGAACCCGATCTTGAGATCCGGGCGGCGCTCGCGCAGAAGTCCCGGAACCAGCTGCAGCTGGTAGTCCTGCACCCACACCGTGGCACCGTGCGCCGCTTGCTTTTCGACGCTCGACGCAAAACGCTCATTCACCGCCACGTAACGCTCCCACCACGCCTGGTGGTACTGCGGCGCAACAATCAGATCGTGGTAGAGCGGCCACAACGTGGAGTTGGAAAACCCCTCGTAGAAGTCGGTGTAATCCGCCTCATCGAGGGGTACGGGCACAAGCTCGATCCCGCCCGCACTAAAAGGGGCAAGCGAGGTGTTGGTCTCGCCAGGCCACCCCACCCAGCAGCCGCCGCGGGCGCGCAGCACCGGCGCGAGCGCGGCAACCAGCCCGCCCGGGGAGGCCTGCCAGCGATCCCCCACGCGGTCGACGGGCAGCCGGTTGGCCACCACCACAAAGTCGTACACGCTTAAGACTTCTTCGCCGTCGTCTTCTTCTTGGTGGCCTTCTTCTTCGTAGCCTTTTTCTTCGTGGCCTTCTTCTTGGTGGCCTTCTTCTTCGTAGCCTTTTTCTTGGTCGCCTTCTTCTTGGTGGCCTTCTTCTTCGTCGCCTTCTTCTTGGCGGTCGAGCCGGTGGCTTCCTCTTCCTCGTCGCCCAGGATCTCCTCGGCGTACTTCTTGTAGTTAAAGCCCTTCGGCTCCACGCCCAGCATGGACATCAGGGTCACCCCGTCGAAGAAGTCCTCGGCGTACGTTGCCACGATTCGCCGGGCGCCGGAAGCGGTCTGCTCCTCCATCTCATTGATGGCCTCTGGCGAGGGGCGGGAGTCGGTGATCTTCGGTGGCACTACGGGTTCCTCCTTGAATAAGACACAATCTCAAACCGCGATTCTACGCCAAAGCTAGTGGCGGCGACGCCTCGGCCGCCGGGCGGCCGCCTCCGCGCGGCGAATCTGCTGGAAAGTCAGACGGCCCGCGCGCTTAAACGCCCGGTACGGAATGTAGAGCTGCGGACGGCGGATCCGGCGGGCCACCCACTCGCCGAAGATCACACCGCCGGCCAGCGCCATACAGGTGGCGATCGCGGTGAAGATGTTGGACAGGCCCACCACCATCTGCTCGTTGAGCACCGCGTAGAGGCCGCGGTAAATCCCGGAGCCCGGCAGGAAGGGGGTCACGCCCGCGACCGCGGTGATCACCGGGTTGATCAGCAAGCTACGAGAGATCAAACCACCGGCCAGGCCAATCACAATCGCGCAGGCCGTGGTGGCGAGGAAGGCGTCCGTGCCCAGCGGGATGAGGAAGACGTAGTAGATCGTGGAACCCACCGCGGCGGTCAGCCCTGAGACGATGACGGCCTGGCGCTCCGCAAAACACGTCACAGCGAACGACGCCGAGGCCAGTGCCCCGCCGAGGATGCGCCAGCCCGCGCTGCCCAAGGAGGGCTTGCCCAGCATCGTCTCGAGCGGTGGTAGCCCGACGCCCATGCGCTCGGCGAAGTACAAGCCGATCGCCACGCCGGCAACGATGCCGCCGGAGGACAGCATGGTCTGGAAGAAGCGGGAGGCGGCGGTGACAGGCGAGCCCGTGATGCCGTCGAAAAGCGATTGCACCAGTGTGAGTCCTGCGAGCAGCACAATAATGCCCGAGGCGATGACCTGGCTCGGCACGATCGTGTGGCCGATGGATGCCGAGAAGTCGTAGAAGAGCGCGGCCGGGATCGTGGCGAGGAAGCCGCCGAGGACGCAGTGGTAGAAGTAGGGCAGCGAGTTGTGCGACAGGACCTTGTTGAAGCCCATGATAAGGAAGGCGGTCAGCCCGCCGACCAGCGCCATGAGGAAGTCGCCGCCGAGCAGGATGGACACGGAAGCGCCCATGACCGTCCAGCCCGCGAGGTTGCGGGCGTTGCGGTGCGGGATGGGCTCGTTCTCGATGTCGTCGAGGATCTTCTCCGCGACCTCCGGGCGAGTGGCGCCGGCGCGGATCGAGCGCATGAGCCGGTCCGCCTCCTGGAGCTTGCGGTAGTTCTCGCTCATCATCGTGACCACGCGGAAGACGTTGACCGGCGTGCGGCGCTCAATGCCGATGATCGTGTTCATCGTGATCGTGTTGACCGTGATGTCCACGTGGCAGTAGTGCAGGCCGTAGGCAGAAATGACCGTGCGGATCTGCGCGATCGCGTCCGAAGACGTCGTGCCGTTAGCAATGAGAATCTCGCCGATGCGGGCGCCGATGTTCATCACCGCGGCCACCTGCGTGGGGTCGGTGAGATCGACCGGGGCGAGGACCGATGGGGGCGGGGAGGTACGCGCCGCGTCAATCGTTGCGACGTGGCTGCGCGACCCCCGCATCTGCTGCCAGAGCTGCTCTACTTTCCTCACAGCCGAAACACTATCTGGTGGCGCTATTTCGCGCACCCACGGGGCGGTGTGTAGAATTTGTGGGCACTGCTGGAGTGGCGCAATCGGTAGCGCAACGCACTTGTAATGCGTAGGTTGCGAGTTCAAGTCTCGTCTCCAGCTCGGCTGTTGGACCCCTCACCCTCGGTGAGGGGTTTCGCCGTCTGTGCTCTTTGACTTTACCCCCGCTATTAACCGTCACCCCCAAGACAACGTTCAGGAAACGTACAGTGGTGAGGAGTTAAATGGTCACTTGCTGTTCCCACAAAAAGGAGTACTAGACATGGCTGATACCAACCAGGGCATCAAGGTCCTCGTGGTTGATGATGAACCGAATATCGTCGAGCTGATTGCCGTCTCCCTGAAGTTCCAGGGCTTCGAGGTGGAAAGCGCAAACTCTGGTCAGGAGGCGCTCACCATTGCCCGCGAGTACCGCCCGGACGCCTACATCCTGGACGTGATGATGCCGGGCATGGACGGCTTCGAGCTGCTGGGCAAGCTGCGCCAGGAAGGCCTCGACGGCCCGGTGCTCTTCCTCACCGCTAAGGACGCGGTGGAGGACCGCATCCACGGCCTGACCATCGGTGCCGACGACTACGTGACTAAGCCCTTCTCCCTCGAGGAAGTCATTACCCGCCTGCGCGTGATCCTGCGCCGCGGCAACGTCACCGACGACGAGAACCAGGACGGCACCATCCGCTACGCCGACCTGACGCTTAACGACGAGACGCACGAGGTGACCAAGGCCGGCGAGATCATTGACCTCTCTCCGACCGAGTTCAACCTGTTGCGCTACCTCATGCTCAACGCAGAGGTCGTGCTGTCCAAGGCGAAGATCCTGGACAACGTCTGGCACTACGACTTCGGCGGCGACGGCAACGTGGTCGAGTCCTACATCTCGTACCTGCGCCGCAAGATCGACACCGGTGATGTGCCGCTGATCCAGACCGTCCGCGGCGTCGGCTACGTGCTGCGCACTCCACGCCAGTAGTTTCAAGGGTCTATGACGGTCAACCGCCTCACTGCCAAGTCATACAACCAGGCGACCAAGCCGCTACAGAAGCAGCTCGTCACCATGGTGGTCTTCGTGGCAACGCTTGGCATCCTGCTGAGCTTCGCCACGGTCTACTTCCTCATGCGCGGCATTCTGACGCAGCGCGTGGACGAGCAGCTCGAAGAGGGGATCGACACCTGGGCGGGGCAGGGTACCTGGATCCCGTCGATCGGCGTGCCTAGCGAGTTCGCCCAGGCCACGTGGTTCCCCGGCTACCCGTACCCCTTCTCCCGCTACACCCCGCGCGGCAACCCGCCGGACTGGGAACAGCTCACGGTGCTGGACTCGCCGCGGACGATCAACTCCAAGAACGTGGATAGTTCGGAGGAGCTGGTGAAGTGGAGGGCGTTGGCGTCGAAAAGCGACGACGGCACCATCACGCTGGTGGCCAAGCGACTCGAATCCGAGGAGCGCATCCTGCGCTGGCTCGCGGTGGTAGAGGCCAGCCTGGGGCTTACTGCGGTGATCGGTATTGCGCTGGCCGCGCGCACGCTGGTGCGGCGCTCACTGGCGCCGCTGCGCGAGGTGGAAGAGACTGCCCTGGCCATTGCATCTGGCGACGTCGACCGGCGCGTGCCCGCGTGGTCGCGCGAGACCGAAGTGGGCAAGCTGTCGTACGCGGTGAACACCATGGTCACCCAGCTGCAGGAATCCGTCAACGACGCGCAGGCGAAAGAGGAACAGATGCGTCGCTTCGTCGGCGACGCCTCCCACGAGCTGCGCACGCCGCTGACCAGTGTGCGCGGCTACGCCGAGCTTTACCGCAAGGGGATGGCACCCGATGCGGACATGGTCATCGACAAGATCGAAGAGGAATCCGGCCGCATGCAACTGCTGGTCGAAGACCTCCTTGCGCTCACCCGCGCGGAGGGCACCCGACTGGACCGGAAGACCGTGGAGATGCAGAAGGTTGTCGACACGGCCGTCTCCTCGGCACGAGCGGCGTATCCCGAGCGCTCCATCGAAGTGGATGACCAGTGCCTGCGTGCCGCCGAAGTCAACGGCGACCCGGACCGCCTCCACCAGGTGCTGATGAACCTGATCAACAACGCCTTCAAACACGGCGGGCCCGAGGTGGACGTGGTGATTACGCTGCGCGAAAACCTCGACCGCATCGTGTTGGAGGTGGCGGACAACGGCAAGGGCATGTCCGAGGAAGACGCGGCGCGCATCTTCGACCGCTTCTACCGCGCCGATGCTTCCCGCAACCGTGCCGGTGGCGGCGGCTCCGGCCTGGGGCTGGCGATCACCAAGTCGCTCATCGAACAGCACGAGGGCACCATCACCGTCGAGACCTCCCCGGGCGAGGGCGCGACCTTTGTCATCTCCCTGCCGCTGCTCCACAAGGTGGAGGAGGAGGCTCCTGCGGCGGGTGCGAAGGACAAGGCGAAGGGGAAGACGGCGAAGTCGAAGACGAAGTCCAAGGGTACGAAGCGCGGGAACAAGGAGAACAACGAGGGCGAGCGTTAGGGGGTCGCTGGCGGTTCCGGGGGTTTTGAGTGGTGCCTGCTGGCGGTTTTGGCGTTGGTGTAAATGGAGCTAGCTCCGTTTGGAGTTTTTGGTTTCGCGCGACCTGCGGTTTTGGTGGTGGGGTGGGTGTAAATGGAGCTAGCTCCATTTGGAGTTTTCGGTTTCCCGCGACCTGCGGGTTTGCCAGCGGGGCACAACAAAAGGAGCTAGCTCCATTTGGCACAACCGGGATCACGTGACCTGGGGGTTTCCAGGCCGCTCCCGTGCAAATGGAGCTAGCTCCGTTTAGAAGACTGTCTAACCGTCTACCCGATCGCGCCCCGCAGCGTCTCGGCGGCTGCGTCCATCTTCGCCGGGTCCGTCTCGTCGGCGCGCATGACGCTGGCGAGGTTGTAGCCGGACATGTCGTTGGCGGGGAAGACGTGGATGTGCGCGTGCGGGACCTCGAAACCGGCGATGAGGTAGCCGGCGCGCTCGCAGTCAAACTCTCTCACGATGGCATTGCCGATGCGCTGTGCCACCGCGTTCATCTTGGCCCACAGCTCGGGCTCGAGGTCGGTCCACTTGTCCACCTCCTTGACCGGCACGACGAGCGTGTGGCCGTAGGCGATCGGTTCGATGGTGAGGAAGGCGGCGACGTCCTCGTCCTTGTACACGAAGCGGCCGGGGATCTCGCCGTTGATAATTTTTGTGAAGACTGTGCTCATACTCTCAAACCGTACCTGTAAGTTTGAGGCCATGCGCATCCTTGTTATCGGTTCGGGCGGCCGTGAACACGCCCTGCTCAAAGGACTTGCCGGCAACGAACTCTTCGTCGCACCCGGCAATGCAGGTATGGAATCGCTGGCGAAGTGCCTGCCTATCGACGCTTTAACGCCCCAGCCAATCGTCAACCTGACCAAAGAGGTTGACGCGGAGCTCGTCGTTATCGGTCCGGAGGTCCCTCTGGTCGCGGGCGCTGCCGACGCGTTGCGTGAGGCGGGCATCCCCGTCTTTGGCCCGACGCAGGAGGCGGCCCAGCTCGAGGGGTCGAAGGCCTTTGCCAAGGACGTGATGGCCGCCGCCGGTGTGGCGACGGCCCGCGCACTGCGTGTCACCCCGGAGCAGGGCACCGCGGGCGTGGAGGCTGCGCTGGAGCAGTTCGGCCCGAACTACGTGGTCAAGGACGACGGCCTGGCCGGCGGCAAGGGCGTCGTGGTCACCACCGACCGGGCGGAGGCCGCAGCCCACGCGAACGCGGTGCTAGAGGCGGGCAACCCGGTGCTGTTCGAGTCCTTCCTCGAAGGCCCCGAGGTGTCCCTGTTCTGCCTGGTTGATGGCGAGACCGTCGTGCCCTTGCTGCCCGCGCAGGACCACAAGCGCGCCTACGACAACGACGAGGGCCCGAACACCGGCGGCATGGGGGCCTACACCCCGCTGCCGTGGCTGCCCGAAGGTGGCGTGGAGCGCATCGTCGACGAGATCGCCCGCCCGGTCGCGCGCGAGATGGTCAACCGCGGCATCCCCTACCAGGGCCTGCTGTACGTGGGCGCGGCCTGGGGTGCCGAAGGCCCGTCCGTGGTGGAGTTCAACGCCCGCTTCGGCGACCCGGAGACCCAGCCGGTGCTCTCGCTGCTGAAGACCCCGCTGGATCAGGTGCTCTACGCCGTGGCCACCGGCACGCTCGCGGACCTTGCGCCGCTGGAGTGGGAGGACGGTTACGCTGCGACGGTCGTGCTCGCCGCGGAGAACTACCCGGCCAGCCCCGCCAAGGGCGATGTGATCACGGGCGCGGAGCTGGACAACCCGGACAAGGTGCTGCACGCTGGCACGAAACGCACGGACGAAGGCTATGTCTCTGCAGGCGGGCGCGTGCTCAACGTGCTCGGCCACGGCGCCACGCTGGAGGAGGCGGTGGCGGATGCCTACCGCGTCATCGAGGGGATTGAGATGCGCGGGTCCTTCTATCGCAAGGATATTGGGCGGCGTGCGGTGGCGGGTGAGGTGAGCGTCGAGAAGCAATAGCCCCTGATGTGCGATAATTGGGCGCGTGACTGAAAAGCCTGCAAACCCCAATGTCCTGTCCAACCGCTACGCTTCGCCGGAGATGGCGAAGCTGTGGAGTGCCGAGCATAAGATCATCCTCGAGCGGCAGCTGTGGATCGCCGTCATGCGCGCGCAGCGTGAGCTCGGTGTGGAGATCCCGCAAGAGGCTATCGACGCCTACGAGTCCGTCATCGACCAAGTCGATCTCGACTCGATTGCGGCCCGCGAGCGCGTGACCCGCCACGATGTGAAGGCACGCATCGAGGAGTTCAACGCGCTGGCCGGCCACGAGCACATCCACAAGGGCATGACCAGCCGCGATCTGACCGAGAACGTCGAGCAGCTGCAGATCGTGCGCGCGCTCGAGCTCGTGCGCAATAAGTCCGTTGCGCTGCTTAAGGCTGTGGGCAACCGCGCCGATGCATATAAGTCGCTCGTGATGGCTGGGCGCTCTCACAACGTGGCCGCCCAGGCCACCACGCTGGGCAAGCGCTTCGCCTCTGCGGCCGACGAGATCCTGGTGGCGGTCGCCCGCATCGAGTCGCTGCTCGACGGCTACCCGCTGCGCGGCATCAAGGGCCCGATGGGCACCGCCCAGGACATGCTCGACCTGATGGACGGCGACGAGGCCAAGCTCGCCGAGCTGGAAACCAAGGTCGCGCGCCACCTGGGCTTCGACACCGTCTTCGATTCGGTGGGCCAGGTCTACCCGCGCTCGCTGGACTTCGAGGCGATCTCCGCGCTCGTGCAGCTTGCCGCAGGTCCCTCCTCACTGGCCACCACTATCCGTCTCATGGCGGGCAACGAGGTCGTCACCGAAGGCTTCAAGGAGGGCCAGGTCGGTTCCTCGGCCATGCCGCACAAGATGAACGCGCGCTCCTGCGAGCGCGTCGGCGGCTTCCAAGTCATCCTGCGCGGCTATCTCACCATGGTCGCCGACCTGGCGGGCCAGCAGTGGAACGAAGGTGACGTGTTCTGCTCCGTGGTGCGCCGCGTCGCGCTGCCGGACGCCTTCTTCGCCATCGACGGCCAGCTGGAAACCTTCCTCACCGTGCTCGACGAGTTCGGTGCGTTCCCGGCGATGATCAACCGCGAGCTCGACCGCTACCTGCCGTTCTTGGCCACCACTCGCATCCTCATGGCGGCAGTGCGCGCCGGGGTCGGCCGCGAAACCGCACACGAGGTGATCAAGGAAAACGCGGTCGCCATGGCGCTGGACATGCGCGAGCACGGCGCCGAGCAGAACCTGATCGAGCGCCTGGCTGACGACGAGCGCCTGCCGCTCGACCTCGCCCAGCTGGAAGAGGCGCTGGCGGACCGCCACGCCTTCATCGGCGCAGCCGAGTCCCAGGTGGACCGCGTGCTCGCACGCATCGACGCCGTGGTGCAGAAGTACCCGGACGCCGCCGACTACCGCCCGGGCGAGATTCTCTAAGGGCTCGCTAGCGTTTTTCGCTAGCGCGCCTCCCAGCGCACGTTGGCGTCCTCGAGCGCCACGCCGGTCGCCGGCTCGCCGGGGTCCACGCGGCGCTCCCAGGAGGCGAGCACTGTGGTGTAGGCGCGCCCTTCCTCCAAGTCGGGCGTGTAGCCGGTGGGCGCGCCGCTGCCGATGTCGCAGTACGCCTCGGCCGCCGAGCGCAGCGCCACCTTTGTGCCCCCACTCGGCTGGTGCGCGGAGCCGGGAGCTGCCGGCACGGAGTTCGCGCGCAGCGTCGTGGTTACGGGTGCGCCGTCGGCGTCACGCACCACGGACTCCTGCGCTGTGACGAGCGTCAGCTCCGGCACCGGGACGGTTGGCTGCGAGGGGGCGGTGCCCACGCGCACGGGGGTCAGCGTGACGGGGTAGCAGTAGAACGCGCTGAAGCGTTGCGGTTCCGGGGAGCGGATGTTGTTGGCGGCTTCGGTGCCGGAGATGCGCTGGGGTGCCTCGACGGCGATTTCCCACTCGACTTGCGTGCCGGTGGCGGGATCCGTGGTGGTCGTGCGGGCGCTTTCCCCGAAGGTGAGGACGCGCTCCTCGCGCACTTTCTCAGCCGCGGCCGGGGCCTGCTCGCTGGGCTCGTGCGAGCAGCCGACAAGGGCTGCGCACAGGCTGGTGATCAGCGCGGCGGAAAGGGCGCGCGAGGCGTGGCGTTTGACCATGCGGAACATGGTAGTGGTGGGGTATATGCTTGGTGCCATGCGTCCAGAGCTTTCTGACTACACTCACCTTTCCGGCGGCAAGGTCCGCGAGATTTACCAGGTCGATGAGGACACGCTGCTGATGGTGGCCAGCGACCGCATCTCCGCATTCGATTTCTCGCTGGAGCCGGCGATCCCGGATAAGGGCCGAATTCTCACGGCCACGTCGATGTTCTTCTTTGACCTGCTCGCCGGGGTGCCGAACCATCTCGCAGGCCCGATCGATGACCCGCGCATCCCCGAGGAGGTGTTGGGGCGCGCGATGGTGGTGAAGAAGCTGGACATGGTCCAGTTCGAGTGCGTCGCGCGCGGCTACCTCACCGGCTCGGGCAAGAAGGAGTACGACGAGCATGGCATGGTCTGCGGCGTGAAGCTGCCTGACGGCCTGGTCGAGGCCTCGAAGCTGCCGGAGCCGATTTTCACCCCGGCGACGAAGGCGGAGCAGGGCGACCACGACGAGAACGTGTCGTTCAACTACATGGCTGGCAAGATAGGCCAGGACCTGGCGGAACGCCTGCGCGAGCGCACCCTGGAGGTCTACACCCGCGCCGCCGAGTACGCAGAGTCGAAGGGCATCATTCTGGCAGACACGAAGTTCGAGTTCGGCCTGGATGCCGACGGGGAGCTCGTGCTTGCCGACGAGGTACTCACCCCCGACTCCTCCCGCTACTGGCCCGCGGATACGTACAAGGAGGGCCAGAGCCAGCCGAGCTTTGACAAGCAGTACGTGCGCAACTGGCTGACCGGTCCGAAGTCGGGCTGGCGTCCCTCGGAGGGCACGCAGCCGCCGGAGCTGCCGGGCTCGGTGGTGGAGGCCACGCGCGATCGCTACATCGAAGCCTACGAGCGCCTCAGCGGCGAGAAGTTCGCGGACTGGCCGGGCGCGAACGCCTAAGCGCCGTGCTCTAGGCTTAGGTGCCTATGGAATTCCCGAAGGCACCCAAACACCCGATTACCCGCTCCTTCCACGGACGCGAGTTCGTGGACGATTACGAGTGGCTGCGCGACAAAAACAGCCCCGAAACGATTGCGTACCTGGAGGCGGAAAACGCCGCCACCGAGCACGCCACGCAGGGCTTTCGTGGGCTCGCCGATGCCATCTACGGCGAGATTAAATCGCGCGTCAAAGAGACGGATATGTCCGTCCCGCAGCGCGCGGGCGACTGGTGGTACTACGGCCGCACGATCGAGGGCAAGAACTACGCCCTGTCGTGCCGCGTGCCGGCCACCGGCGAGCCGTGGACCCCGCCCGAGGTCTCCGAAGAAATGCCCGGGGAGCAGGTGCTTCTCGACGCCAACGAGCTCGCCAAGGGCCACGACTTCTTCTCCCTCGGCGCGTCTTCCGTCACCACGTCCGGCCGGTTGCTTGCCTACTCGGTGGATACCACGGGTGACGAGCGCTTTGACCTGCGCATCAAGGACTTAGACACCGGCGACCTGCTCCCGGACGTGATCGAGGGCGTCTTCTACGGCGCGACCTGGGCAGGCGAGGACTACCTGTTCTACATCCGCGTGGATGACGCATGGCGTCCCTACCAGGTGTGGCGCCACAAGGTTGGCACCGCTGCCGCAGACGATGTGCTGGTCTACGAGGAGAAGGACGAGAAGTTCGGCGTCGGTGTGGGTGCCGACCGCGCGGAGCGCTTTGTGTACATCATCTCTTCTTCCTCGCTGACCACGGAGTACCGGGTTACCCCGCTTGCAGCGCCGACCGAGCCCTTTGAGGTGCTGTGGCCGCGCACCGAAGGCGTGGAGTACCACCCGGACTACGCCAAGCTCGGCGAGGACGAATACTGGGTCATCACGCACAACCGCCGCGGCCCGAACTTCGCCGTGAGCACCACCCCGCTTGCAACCGAAGATCTGCCGGACCTGCGCGATCTGCCGGTCATCGTGCCGCACTCGGACACGATGCGGATCGAGAGCATCGACACCTACCGCGACTTCATGTTCATGTCGTACCGCCGCGGCGGTATCTCCCGGCTGGCGGTCGCGCCGCTGACTGGTGGAGACTTCGCCCCGTTTAAGGAACTGGAGTTTTCCGAGGAGCTCTACACCGCGGGCCTCGCAGGCAACCCGGAGTGGGACGCCCCGGTCGTCCGGGTGGGCTACACCTCGTACACGCAGCCCTCGCAGCTTCTGGACTACCACGTCGCTGATGGAACGTTCACCCTGCTTAAGGAGCAGGAGGTTGAGGGCGGCTACAACCCGGACGACTACGTCGCGGAGCGGATCTGGGCGAAGGCTGAGGATGGGGTAGAGGTGCCGGTGTCGGTGGTGCGTCGCAAAGCAACTGCTCCGGGCGTAGCCCCCACCTTGCTCTACGGGTACGGCTCCTACGAAGCCTCGATGGACCCGGGCTTTTCCATCGCGCGCCTGTCGCTGCTTGATCGCGGCATGGTGTGGGCGTGCGCGCACGTGCGCGGCGGCGGCGAGATGGGGCGCAGCTGGTACGACCAGGGCAAGATGCTGCACAAGAAAAACACGTTTACCGACTTCATCGCCTGCGCCGACACGCTTATCGAGCTCGGCATCACCGACCCCGAGCACCTCGTGGCGGAGGGCGGCTCCGCCGGCGGGCTGCTCATGGGCGCGGTGGCGAACATGGCGCCGGAGAAGTTCGCGGGTATCCAGGCGATCGTGCCGTTCGTGGACCCGCTGACCTCGATACTGAAGCCGGAGCTGCCGCTCACGGTTGGCGAATGGGAGGAGTGGGGCGACCCGTACCACGACCCGGAGGTTTACGACTACATGTCCACCTACGCGCCCTACGAGAACATCACGGCGCAGGACTATCCGGACATCCTGGCTGTGACCAGCCTCAACGACACGCGCGTGCTCTACGTCGAGCCCGCGAAATGGGTGGCCAAGCTGCGCGAATACGCCACCGGCGGCGAGATCCTGCTCAAGACCGAGATGTCCGCGGGCCACGGCGGGGTGTCCGGCCGCTACGCCAAGTGGAAGCAGACCGCCTTCGAGTACGCGTGGACGCTGGTGAAGAGCAAAGCCGTGCCGGATGTGGGAGAATAACCCGTATGTCCGGTCGCCTTCTCGTCTCCATCTCATCCATTTTTGATGACACCCTGGATGATGTCATCCCGCTCGTCAAAGGCCTCGACCGCAAGGGGATCCCGGTCTCCCTGCTGGTTGCGCCGCATATTGATAAGCGGTGGCACCTGGCCAAGGACGGGCGCATGCGCGATTGGCTGCTGGAGCAGGCGGAGCACCGCGCCGTCCTGCTCAACGGTTTTGACCAGGCAGTGCAGGGGCGCCGCTCCGAGTTTGCCACCCTCGGCGAGCACGAAGCCCGCCTGCGCCTCAAGGGCGCGACCCGGCAGATGGAGGCGCTCGGCTTCCACCTCGACATGTTCGCGCCCCCGCGGTGGCAGATGTCGGAGGGCACCCTCGCCGTCCTCCCGGAGTTCGGCTTCCGGCTCGCTGTGTCGACCAGCGGCATCTACTCGCTTGTCGACGCCCCCGCGACCCCCTTCCTCCGCTGCCGCAACCTCTCCGTCGGCGAAGGCTACGGCACGGCCAAGTGGTGGCGCCGCAACATCATCGCCGCCGCCGTCCGCGGGGCAGAGAAGGGCAACACGATCCGTCTGTCTATCTCAGCCCGCGAGCTGCACAAAAAGAAGGTCCGCCGCGACTTCACCGCCGCGATCCTGTGCGCCCAGGCCAACGGCGCGGAGCCCGCGGACTACCGGGCGTTCCTTTAGGGCGTGGTTGTTGACTGGTTTTGCGCCGGTCGAACGCTGATGACTGTTTTTGATTTTTGGAGAAACAGTCATCAGCGAGCCGGGCGTGCTAAAACCGCAGGTCAGGTCTTCGGAATCCGGGTGAAAAAGCGTTGACGACTGTTTTGTGCTGTTGGCAAAACAGTCGTCAGCGTTTTTCGTGGATGGATCCCGCTAGCGCAGGCCCACCTGCTTCAGCAGTTCGTTGACCTGCTGCGGCATGAAGTGGTACGCGGCGGCGATCCTGTGCTCCCAGGCCAACGGTGTGGAGCCCGCGGACTACCGGGCGTTCCTGTAGGGCGTGGTTGTTGACTGGTTTCGCGTCGGTCGAACGCTGATGACTGTTTTTGATTTTTGGAGAAACAGTCATCAGCGAGCCGGGCGTGCTAAAACCGCAGGTCAGGTCTTCGGAATCCGGGTGAAAAAGCGTTGACGACTGTTTTGTGCTGTTGGCAAAACAGTCGTCAGCGTTTTTCGTGGATGGATCCCGCTAGCGCAGGCCCACCTGCTTCAGCAGTTCGTTGACCTGCTGCGGCATGAAGTGGTGCGCGGCGGCACCGCCGAGACCGAGCGCCGCGAGCAGTGCTGCGATGATGCCGAGAACCGTGCCGAAGGTGGAGCTACCGTTCGTCGACGTCCCCTGGTCACCGCCATCCTGCACCGGGCGCTGCACCTGACCAGCATTCTGGGTGGTGCCGTCGGTGAAGGTGATGACCAGGTTGCCCTCGTCGTCTACTGCAACCTTCTCTACGCCGCGGCCGTCCTTGCCGTCTTCGCTGTCGCTTCCTGCAGCCACGTCATTGCCAGCGATCGGGCCAACCTTCCGCACCGTGCCATCGGTGTAGGCAACTACGAGCACACCGTCGACGATCTCGAAGCTCTTGACTCCGCGACCAGCAGCGCCGTCCGTGCCGGTTTCGCCTGCGGCACCGTCAGTGCCGTCCTTGCCATCAGCACCGCCGTCGCCCTTGTCGCCCTTCGGGCCGCGCTCTCCGTCCTTGCCATCAGCACCGGCGTCGCCCTTGTCGCCCTTCGGGCCGCGCTCGCCGTCCTTGCCATCGGCGCCGTCTGCGCCATCGGCACCATCGGCACCAGCTTCGCCCTTATCGCCCTTCGGGCCCTGCTCGCCGTCTTTACCGTCCTTGCCATCGTTCCCGGTGACCTTGCCAGCGCTTTCGGACTTGCCGTCGGTGTAGGTGATGATCAGCTCGCCGTCCTCGTTGATCGAGACGGATTCGATGCCGCGGCCGTCGCTGCCGTCCTTGCCAGCAGCGCCGTCCTTACCGTCTGCACCGTTCTTGCCGTCGCTGCCATCCTTGCCATCGGCACCGGCGTCACCCTTGTCGCCCTTCGGACCCTGCTCGCCGTCCTTACCGTCGGCACCGTCGGCACCGTCCTTACCGTCGGCACCGTCCTTGCCGTCCTCGCCGGTGACCTTGCCCAGGTCGACTGGGTTGTCTGCATCGTCGGAGTAGGTGACCCACAGGTGGCCGTCTTCACGGACTTCAGCCTTGATGATGGTGCGGTCTGCTGCGGGCTCCTCACCAGGCTCCTCGCCCGGCTCTTCCTCGGTAGCCTTCAGGTTGAAGCCGACCTTGATCGGGTCGTGGTCGGAGGAGCGGAACGGGTTGCCGTAGCCGTAGAGCGGATCGGCACCGTCGCCGAGGAAGTTCTGCACGTTGGCCATGTGGCGGGAGTACTCGAAGGCGACGGACTCGTCGCCGTTGATGTTCCACACAGCGGAGTCTTGCACGAGGTCGCTCGCGGCGGTGTTGGCCAGCACGTGATCGAGCGAACCGAGGCGGCCACCGAACTGGTAGGAGGCCTGGTCGAAGTCCTTCTCAGAGTGGACCAAGGTGAAGCCGCCCTGCTCCAGCGCCGTGATTGCGTCCTCGCGGGAGTAGGAGTTCAGGTCGCCGATGATGAAGGTCGGCAGGTCAGCCCAGGCATCTTCCTTCTTCAGGTGGTCGAGGAGGGCCTGCGACTGCGCCTTGCGCACGTTCGCGTTGTTGCCCTGGCCGTCGCCAGAGTCTGCGTCGTTTCGCGCGACGGAGCCCTTGGACTTGAAGTGGTTGACCACGGCGACGAAGTTGCCTTCGCCCTCGACCGGTGCAAATTCCTGGGCGAGCGGCTGGCGGGCGGTACCGGTGTAGGCGGGGTCGTCGAAGATCTTGGACTCGCCAACCGGGCGGACCTTGTCCTTCTTGTAGATGAAGGCAACGCGGATGACGTCCTCGTTGGTGCCGAGCTGAGTCGGGGAGGCCACGAGCTCCCACTGCTCCTTGCCCGCGGCCTTGTTCAAGGCGTCGACGAGGTTGCGCAGGGTTTCGTCGCGCTTGGCGACGTCGCCGGTGACAGCGGCAGTGTTCTCAATCTCAGACAGGCCGAGCACGTCGACGTCGAGCGTGTTGATCGCGGTGACGATCTTCGCCTGCTGGTTGCCGAATGCTTCCGCGGTGTACGCGCCGCGAACCTTGCAACGGTTCGCAGTAATGGGGTTGCCTTCCTTGTCGTTGTGGGCCTTGCACCCCTTCTCGTCCTTGCCGAGGGAGGAGAAGTAGTTGAGCACGTTGAAGAAGCCAATGGAGTAGTCGCCCTCGACCTGGCTCGGCACGCCGATGGAGGTAGCGCGCGAGTCTTCCCAGGTGATCGGGAGCTCGTCTGCGACGTTCTTGCCAGTGATCGGCTGCAGCGGCTGGTAGCGCCACTTGTCGAAGGAGTAGTCCACCACCACGTCGGTCTGGAACTCAACCTGGTCGGTGGTGCGGATGGACTTGACCCCCTTGTCGGAGGTGACCAGGTAGGGCAGCAGCGTAGTTTTGTCGGTCTTGAAGTAGTTGCGAGTGCGCCCGTCGTCCAGGTAGACCGCACGCGCTGCGGCATCGGCTTCGTAAGCAGCAAAGCCGCTCTTGCTCGGGGTGTTGATGTCGGTGAAGTTGTACAGTGCCTTGTCACCTGCGACCAGGCCGAGGTCGCCGGTGTTGTTCAGCGAGTAGTTGTCGGTCACGGTGTGAGTGCCGGGGCGGACCAGCATGCCCTCGTAGGGCTCGCGGGCGTCGTCGCCAGCCGGAAGCTCATCAATCGCGATTGCCTTCGGCGCCTCGAGCGCCTCATCCAGTTTCTGCTTCGATGCCAGGGTGAGCTGGGTCTGGTTGTTGTACTCGGAGACCTTGCCGGTGACCTTAAGGGAGTCGCCCCGCTGCGGGAAGTCCTGGTTGCCGCCCATGTAGACGAAGATGGCGTCGGAAGCGTCGCCGACCTTCTTCTCCGCGCCGCCGGTGCCTGCGGTCTGGAGGAAGAAGCCGTTCTTGCCGCCCTCGTCAAACACGGCGGTAACGACGCCCTCGGTGGTCACGGTCTGGCCGTCGAGAGGGGAGGCCGTGCCGGTGCCCTGGATCTCGGCGATCGGGGTGACCTCGCCCGGGGCCGGCGGCTGTACCGGCGGGTCATTCGGCTCAGAAGGCTCGCCCGGCTCCACCGGAGCATTGCCGGAGCCCTGCGGGGTCGGGGTGGCCACCTCGAAATCGGCGGCGTTGTTATCAGTGTCTTTGCCGACCTCCTTGCGCTGGACGGAGGTGGAGTTCGAGGTGCCCTTGGCAGGCGCGCCCTCAGAGTTTTTCGCCCCGCCCCAGCCGACGAGGTCGACTTGGTTGCCGGAGGCGTCGTGAAGCACGGCGCTAGCTTCCTTGCCACCGAAGTTGAAGGTGCTCTCGAAGTCGGCGTTTTCGAGCGGGTTGTCCTTGTTGGAGCCCGCGGCACCCTTGATTAGAAAGTAGCCGCCTGCAGGCACGGTGCCGGCAAGCGTCGTCTGGTTTCCGGAGTTACCGCTGGCGGACTGCTGGTCGAGCACCCACCCGGTGATGTCGATGTCGGCGTCGGTGGGGTTGTACAGCTCGACGAAGTCGTTGGAGATAGTGGCACCGGAGTTGCCGCCGCCTCCGTAGACCTCGTTGATGACAACGTTGGAGCCATCCGGCGCGGCATCGGCGGTGGGGACAGTCACGGTGCCTGCGGCGAGCGCGATGACAAAAGCGGTGGTGAGGCGGTGGGCAGAACGCATTGGCAATCCTTCAAAAGCACAGAAGCGGGTACATTCCCAGCCAAGCTAACGTCACATGCCCGCCTTCGCACGGCGAGAGCCCAGGGAAAACACAAAGTTCAGCAAGTGTTCACCTCGAAGACCGCTACAAGTTCTCCCCAGGCGTCGGATATACTTGCCCACGTCTGCTGACCTCTGACTAATGAAGGAATCTCATGGCACGTGTCGTGGTAAATGTCATGCCGAAGGCTGAAATCTTGGATCCGCAGGGCCAAGCGGTCCAGCGCGCGTTGGGGCGAATCGGGGTGAACGGGGTTGAGGATGTCCGCCAGGGCAAGCGCTTCGAAATCGAGGTGGACGACTCCGTCACAGACGAGGAGCTTGAGCGCGTGGCCGAGACCCTCCTGGCAAACACTGTGATCGAGGATTTTGAGGTTATTCGATGACGGCAACCATTGGCGTAATTACGTTTCCTGGCACGCTTGACGACGTCGACGCGTTGCGCGCCGTACGCCTCGCAGGTGCCGAGCCGAAGCAGCTCTGGCACGCCGATGATGATCTGACCGGCGTGGACGCAGTCGTCGTGCCGGGTGGCTTCTCCTACGGCGATTACCTGCGCTCCGGCGCGATCGCCGCGCAGGCACCGATGATGGGTGCCGTGGTGGAGGCCGCGAAGAAGGGTATGCCCGTCCTCGGCATCTGCAACGGCTTCCAGATCCTCACTGAGGCTGGCCTGCTGCCGGGCGCGCTGACCCGCAACCAGCACCTGAACTTCCACTGTGTGGACACCTACCTGGAGATCGCCAACGCGGACACCGCGTGGACCTCTCGCTTTGAGTCCGGCCAGAAGATCCTTGTGCCCGCGAAGCACGGCGAGGGCCGCTTCCAGGCCGACAAGGAGACTGTGCACCAGCTGGAGCAAGAGGGCCGCGTGGTCTTCCGCTACACGGACAACTTCAACGGCTCCGCGAACGCGATCGCCGGTGTGACCAATGAGACCGGTCGCGTTGTCGGTCTCATGCCGCACCCGGAGCACGCCGTTGAGGTGCTCACCGGCCCGTCCACGGACGGGCTTGGCCTGTTTGAATCCGCCATCGACGCTATTTCGAAGATCGGAGCGTAGACGACCATGACTGTGCACGACGACACCGTCGAGAACGCGCAAGCAACCCCCGACCTTGAGCAGCCGTATGCGGAGCTGGGTCTGCGCGACGAAGAATACGAAAAGATTAAGTCCATCCTGGGCCGCCGACCCACGGACGCTGAGCTGACCGTCTACTCCGTGATGTGGTCCGAGCACTGCTCGTACAAGTCCTCCAAGGTGCACCTGCGCTACTTTGGCGAGACCATGACCGAGGAGATGGCCTCCAAGATCCTCGCCGGCATCGGCGAGAACGCCGGCGTGGTGGACATCGGCGACGGCGACGCGGTGACCTTCCGCGTGGAGAGCCACAACCACCCGTCGTTCGTGGAGCCCTACCAGGGTGCCGCGACCGGCGTGGGCGGCATTGTCCGCGACATCATGGCGATGGGCGCGCGCCCGATTGCCGTGATGGACCAGCTGCGCTTCGGCCCGGCTGACGCCGAGGACACCAAGCGTGTTCTGCCGGGTGTGGTCCACGGCATCGGCGGCTACGGCAACTCGCTGGGCCTGCCGAACATCGGCGGCGAGACCGTCTTCGACGCAGCCTACGCGGGCAACCCGCTTGTTAACGCGCTGTGCGTGGGCACGCTGAAGGTCGAGGACCTGAAGCTCGCCTTCGCCTCCGGCACCGGCAACAAGGTGGTGCTCTTCGGCTCCCGCACCGGCCTTGACGGCATCGGTGGCGTCTCCGTGCTGGGCTCGGCCACCTTCGAGGAAGGCGAGGAGCGCAAGCTGCCCGCAGTCCAGGTCGGCGACCCGTTCGCGGAGAAGGTGCTTATCGAGTGCTGCCTGGAGCTTTACCACGCTGGCGTGGTCGTGGGCATCCAGGATCTCGGCGGCGGCGGCCTGGCGTGTGCGACCTCCGAGCTGGCAGCGGCTGGCGACGGCGGCATGCGCGTCAACCTGGACAACGTGCCGCTGCGCGCCGAGGACATGTCGGCCGCGGAGATCCTCGCCTCCGAGTCCCAGGAGCGCATGTGCGCCGTGGTTACCCCGGAGAACGTGGATCGCTTCATGGAGATCTGCGCGAAGTGGGACGTCGGCGCTGCCGTCATCGGCGAGGTGACCGACGAGAAGGACCGCTACGTGGTCACCCACGGCGGCAAGGTCGTGCTGGACGCCCCGCCGTCGTCTATCGACGAGGGCCCGGTCTACGAGCGCCCATTCGCCCGCCCGGACTGGATTGACGGGGTTCGGGAACGTGGGGGCGTCGATAAGCAAGAGGCGCTGTCTGCTGCCTGGCTGAAGATGGTGGCCTCGCCTGCGCTGTGCTCGCGTGACTACATCGTGCAGCAGTACGACCGCTACGTGCGCGGCAACACCGTGCAGGCGCATGGTGCGGACTCTGGCGTGCTGCGCATCAACGAGGAGACGAACCGCGGCGTCGCCATCGCTACCGACGCCTCCGGCCGCTACACCTACCTCGACCCGAACACGGGCGCGCGCCTCGCGCTGGCCGAGGCCTACCGCAACGTCGCGGTCACCGGCGCGACCCCGGTCGCGGTGACCAACTGCCTCAACTTCGGCTCGCCTGAGAACACCGACGTGATGTGGCAGTTCCGCGAAGCGGTGCACGGGCTTGCCGACGGTGCCGCGGAGCTGAACATCCCCGTCTCCGGCGGCAACGTGTCCTTCTACAACCAGACCGGCGAGACCCCGATCCTGCCGACTCCGGTCGTGGGCGTCCTCGGTGTCATCGAGGACGTGTCGAAGGCGAACCCGCACGACGTGCCTGCATCCGATGAGGAGTTCTCCCTGGTCCTGCTTGGCGAGACCTTCGACGAGTTCGGCGGCTCCGTCTGGCAGGACATCTCCGGCGCAGGCCTTGGCGGCGTGCCGCCGAAGGTGGACCTGGCCAACGAGGAGCGCCTGGCGCAGTTCTTCGCCGACGCCGCGGACAACGGCGGCGTAACCGCCGCGCACGACCTGTCCGAGGGCGGCCTGTCGCAGGCGGTCTTCGAGATGCTGCAGACCTCCGGCAAGGGCGCTGACCTGGACCTCGCGGCCGTGCACGAGGACGCGTTCACCGCGCTGTTCTCCGAGTCCGCATCCCGCGTCCTGGTCGCCGTGACCACCGATCGCGCCGACGCCCTGGTCGAGCGCGCGGGTGCCGCAGGTGTCCCGGCCGCGCTGATCGGCCGCACCAACGCCGACGGCGTCCTGCGTTTCGGTGGCGAGCAGCTGGAGATCGCCCAGCTTCGCGACGCCTGGGCGTCTACCCTCCCGTCCCACTTCGCTGCGGCGCACGCGCCCAACGCAGCGGTGTAGCGCGCAGGCGGGCGTCACGTGGTTGCACTACTGCTGACGCTCGCCGCGGTCTTCGGCCTGTCCGTCGTCGCCGGTGCCACTGGTGCCGGTGCGGCGGGCTTTGTCATTTCTGCGACACTGCTGGGGTTCGGGTTGGCGCCCTTCGTCGGCGACTCGCTGCAGCGTCTACTGCCGTGCTCAGTGTGGGATAGGTTTTCTCTCTCCGCCGGTGTTTCGAGGCGTTTGGGCGTGGACCACTTCAACGCGTTTCTCACCCGGGTCGGGTGGAACCGGCAGGTTCTGGCCATGCGCGGGTCTGGTGCTGGTGGCCGCAGGAATCCGCGGCACATGCAGGCGGCAGCTGCCGGACATGCGTGGGCGTTGGTGCTCCACGTCGTTGCCGCGGTGTGGGCGGCGTTGGCCGCTGGGTGGGTGGCCGCCGTTGTTTTGCTGGTGGTCGGAGTCGTCGGACACCTCTATCCGGTGCTGCTGCAGGTTCGGGTGCTGACGCTGCTGCGGGAGGCGACTACAGGAGGGCGGCGTACAACGTAGCGGCTAAAGCGTAGCCCCTAGAACGTAGTCTTTCGGGTCGGACCCTTGTCTGTGACGAGTCACGTACCCGCTTTACCCGAAAGGCTACGCTTTGGAGGCTACGTTCTAGGGGCTACGCAAACGGAGCTAGCTCCATTTGGATCAGACCCGCCCGCAAATCCCGAGGTCGCGCGAAACCGTGAACCCTAAACGGAGCTAGCTCCATTTAGACCAGACCCGTCCACAAAACCCCAGGTCGCGTCCGACCGTAAACCCCAAACGGAGCTAGCTCCATTTAGACAAGGGGGTTACGCAGCAAAAACCCAGCGGCGCAACCCCCATCAACCCCCGTCAACCCCCAGCCATCAACCCCCTCAGCACACCACCGAACTAGTCCACCCGCTGTGCCGCCTCGGGCCGCTCGACCAGCGGTTCCGGCTCGTACTGCGCGCGCAGGTCCTTGAGCGTTTGGGTGTGCTCCCAGAGTCGCTTGTCCTCGTCGGTAACCGGCACAAACTGGCGTGCAGGCAGCGGGTTGCCGTCGATATCAATGCCGATGTAGGTGGTCGTAGCGTGGATGGCGTTGGTCAACTGCTCGCGGCCGCCGCGGGGGTCGCCGGAGCGGACGAAGGTGGAGACGTGGATCGAGCGGGAGTCGGTACGCGTGATGCGGGTTTCCACCTCGATGAGGTCGCCGATGTGGATGGGCTTGTAGAAGCGGATGCCGCCGGCGTAGACGGCCACGGTGCGCTCGCCGGACCATTCCATGGTGCAGGCCACGCCGGCCTCGTCGATCCATTCCATGGCGGTGCCACCGTGCACGTTGCCGCCCCAGTTCACGTCCGTTGGCTTGGCCAGGAAGCGGTGGACCAGGCGCGGTGCGGTGGAGTCGTCGGTGTAGGTCTGCTCCTCCATGGAGGCCTCGATGGCTTTGCGCAGGTCGATGCGGGACTTCGCCGCGCGCTCGACTCGGCGCTGCTCGTCGGTCACCGGCACGAAGGAGGGCACGGCCATGGGCTTGCCGGTCTTGGTGTCTTTCGCCACGAAGATGACCAGGCAGTCGCAGGCGCGGGTAAACACGCCTTCGCGGGGGTCGGCGGAGAGCACCTCGTTGACAATGTGCATGGAGCTACGCCCGGTCATGGCGATGGTGGAGCGCACTTCCACGATGTGCCCGGAGGGGATGGGTCGGGTGAAGTGGATGTGACCCACGTACGCGGTCACGCAGTAGGTGGCGGACCACTGCGCGGCGCAGGCGTAGGCGGCCTTATCGATCCACTCGAGGACGCGCCCGCCGGAGACACCTTGGGCACCGGCGTGAAGCACGTCGGTGGGCGATGCCATGAACCGCAGCGTGACGGAGGGCGACTTCTCTACCAGGGGCTTGTTGGTCATGAGTAGGCATCTTAGTATGGGGCGCATGGCATCTGGCAGAAGCTCCAAGCAAGACCCGCAGAAAACACGCGAGGCGGTTGACGCCGTCGCCGCCTGGCTCGACGGCGATGACCCACAGCCCGCCCGCGCCCTGCTTGCCGACGCCTGCCGCCGCACCGCCCGCACCCTCGCCGAGGAACTTCCGGGCAAGACGGTGGAGCTGCGCGTGCCCCCGTTTGTGGCGGTGCAGTGCGTCGAAGGCCCTGCGCATACTCGCGGTACTCCGCCGAACGTGGTGGAGATGGCCCCGGAGACCTGGCTGCGTGTGGCCACGGGCCGAGCCGATTTTGCCCAGGAGGTGGCCGCGGGCGCGATCGAGGCGTCCGGCTCGCGCGCCGAAGAGATTGCCCGCGGGTTGCCGGTAATTGCCCGATCCTAGGTCGAGTCCGTTAAAGTAGGGGCCGTGCATACCGTGAGCATGGAAAACTGCGGGGACTCTCGGGCCCAGCTCGACGACGCACCGCGCGATGAGTGCGGCGTGTTCGGCGTGTGGGCACCCGGCGAAGACGTCTCCAAACTGTCCTATTTCGGCTTGTTCGCCCTCCAGCACCGCGGCCAGGAGGGCGCGGGCATTGCGGTGGGCGACCACGACAATATCGTGGTGTTCAAGGACACAGGCCTGGTCAGCCAGATCTTTGACGAGTCCGTTTTGGACGCGCTGCAGGGCGATGTGGCGATTGGCCACACGCGCTACTCCACTGCGGGCGGCAATTCTTGGGATAACGTGCAGCCGATGTTTCGTACGTCGCCAAACGGCACCGACGTCGCGCTCGCGCACAACGGCAACTTGACCAACTACCAGGAGCTGCAGGCCGAGGCGATTTCCCGCAAGCTGATCCCCTCCAGCGGGGTGCAGGGACAGGGCTCTTCCTCGGACACGGCCGTCGTGTCCGCGCTGCTGGCCGATGAGATCCGTGATGAGCGCACGCTTTTCGACGCCGCGTTGGACCTCCTCCCGCGCATCGAAGGTGCCTTCTGCCTCATGATCACCGACGGCGACACCTTGTACGCCGCCCGCGACCCGCACGGCGTGCGCCCGCTGTCGCTGGGCCGGCTGGAGCGCGGCTGGGTCGTCGCTTCCGAGACGTGCGCCCTGGACATCGTGGGTGCGTCGTTTGTCCGCGACATCGAACCGGGCGAGCTGGTCGCCATCGACGCCACGGGTATCCGCTCCGAGCGTTTCGCCGAAGCGCCGCGCGAGGCGCGCTGCGTCTTCGAGTACGTCTACGTCGCCCGCCCGGATTCCGTGCTGGACGGGCAGACGGTCAACGCCAGCCGCGTGGAGATCGGCCGCAGGCTGGCCCGCGTCCAGCCGGTGGAGGGCGACCTGGTCATGCCGGTGCCGGAGTCCGGTACCCCGGCCGCGATCGGCTATGCCGAGGAGTCCGGCATCCCGTTCAAGCAGGGGATGATGAAGAACGCCTACGTGGGCCGCACCTTCATCCAGCCCTCCGATACGCTGCGCCAGCTGGGCCTGCGTCTGAAGCTGAACCCGGTGCGCACGGTCATTGAGGGCAAGCGCCTGATCGTGGTGGACGACTCGATCGTCCGCGGCAACACGCAGCGCAAGCTCATCCGCATGCTGCACGAAGCAGGCGCCGCCGAGGTGCACGTGCGCATCGCCTCGCCACCGGTGAAGTGGCCGTGCTTCTACGGCATTGACTTTGCGAGCCCGGGCGAGCTCATCGCCAACCACGGGCGCGGCGGCACCGACGAGGAAGTCGCCGAGTCCATCCGCACGATGATCGGTGCCGATTCCTTGGCATTCGTGCCTATCGACGACATGATCGCCGCCTCCAACCACCACGCCGAGACCCTCTGCGCTGCCTGCTTTGATGGCATGTACCCGCTCGGCCTTCCCGACGGCAACCCGAACGCCGACCTTGTCCGCCGCATCCAGAAAGGTGACACCCACCATGACTAACCAGAACTCCGACCCTGCTGTTTCTTACGCCGCCGCGGGTGTGGACATCGAGGCCGGTGACCGCGCCGTCGAGCTGCTGAAGGACCACGCGAAGCGCGCGTCCCGCCCGGAGGTCAAGGGCGGCATCGGCGGCTTCGCCGGGCTGTTCGCGCTGGGGAAGTACCGTGAGCCGCTGCTGGCGGCGGGCTCCGACGGTGTGGGCACCAAGCTGGCGGTTGCCCAGGCGATGGATAAGCACGACACCATCGGCATCGACCTGGTCGCCATGTGCGTTGACGACCTGGTGGTCTGCGGCGCGGAGCCGCTGTTTTTGCAGGACTACATCGCTACCGGCAAGGTCGTCCCGGAGAAGATCGCGGACATCGTCGGCGGCATTGCCGAGGGCTGCGTCCAGGCTGGGTGCGCCCTGCTGGGCGGGGAGACCGCGGAGCACCCCGGCGTGATGGACCCGGACGACTACGACGTCTCCGCAACCGCCGTCGGCGTGGTCGAGGCCGACGAGCTGCTTGGCCCGGACCGCGTGCGCGAGGGCGACACGATCATCGCCATGGCCTCCTCTGGTCTGCACTCGAACGGCTACTCGTTGGCACGCCACGTCCTGCTGGAGAAGGCCGGCCTGCCGTTGGACGGCCACATCGAGGAGTTCGACCGGACGCTCGGCGAGGAGCTGCTCGAGCCGACCCGCATCTACGCCCGCGACTGCCTGGAGTTGGCCTCTGAATGCGAGGTGCGTACCTTCTGCCACGTCACCGGCGGTGGCCTGGCGGGCAACATGGAGCGCATCATCCCTGAGGGCCTGGTCGCAGAGATGCGTCGTGCCACCTGGACGCCGGGGCAGATCTTCCGCACCATCAAGACGGTCGGCCAGGTGCCGGACGCGGAGATGGAGAAGACCTTCAACATGGGCGTCGGTATGGTCGCCGTTGTCGCTCCGGAGGATCGCGACCGCGCGCTGGCCATCCTGACCGCCCGCCACGTGGATGCGTGGGTGCTGGGCGAGGTCCGCGCTGCAGAGGACGGCGAGACCGCCCGCGCCACCCTGGTTGGCGAGCACCCCCAGTACTAGGGTCCGCAGGGCATGAGAAAAGGCACCCGGGCTAACCGGGTGCCTTGCTCAAACGCCCAAACGATAGAGGTACGGGAGGACCGGGCGGACTTAGTTCCGGTCGTCTTCGTCGTCGTAGTCCCAGTCCGCGTAGTCTGCGTACTGGTCATCCACCTCGTACTCGTCCTCGTCCCAACTGCGCCGCGGAGCCTTTCCTGCCAGCTCACGCTGCAGGGAATCGAGGTCCATTTCAGGAGAGTTGTACTTGAGTTGGCGAGCAACCTTGGTCTGCTTTGCTTTGGCGCGTCCGCGGCCCATGGCATGACCCCCTTGAGGTGGTTCTAGGGCGGCCTTTCAAAGAAGGCGGCCTCATACTTTCGATTAGTTATTGTCCTGGGGGACATAATAGCCTGTGTGTCAAAAAAATGCTCACCCGGCCCGCGAACAGGCCTTATTGCCCGCGGCGAAGCTTCTCGACGGCGAGGCGTCCAAGTTTCTCGCCCTCGTCTGTGGGCAGTGAGTCTTTATCCACGCTCGCGGCCACCCCGTCGATGTCCAGGGGTGCCTCGAGCGCGGAGCGTTTCACCAGTGCGAGCGCGATCGGGCCGTAGTCTGCGTCGTGGACGACGGTGCCGAGGCGGCCGACCTTGCGGCCGTTTGCGGTAATGGTGTCGCCGGGTTGCGGCTCGTTGGGGGCGGAGCCGTCGAGCTGCAGCATGACGAGTAGGCGAGGGGAGCGGCCGAGGTTTTCCACGCGCGCGACGGTCTCCTGTCCGCGGTAGCAGCCCTTGTTCAGGTGGACTGCGCCGACGTGCTCGCCACGGTTGATCAGGCGCGGTACCTCGTGGGGGATCGACTTTTCGTCCAGGTCGACGCCGAGCTCGGGCTCAACGTTGCGCACGCGCGCGGCAGTAAAGGCCATCAAACCGGCAAAGTCCACCCCCGCCTCGTCGCGCAGGCGTTGTGCTACCGCAAGCGCCTGGTCCCTGGGCACGGCGAAGTCCATGCGTGCAGGTACGAAAGCATCGACGCGGCGGCTAAAAGTGGCTTCCGGTACTTCCGGGAATTCGCCGTCAGACGACAAGATCGTCAGCACCGCCAGGTCCGCCTCCTTGACGGTGACCTCGGACCAGAAGACCATCTTGCGCAGGTAGTCGGCAAAAGAGTCGAATTGGGCGGCGGGTACGTCGAGGTAAAACGTCCCGTCGACAAGCGCGATGTCGGCGTGGTGCAGGATGTGGCCCTGGATGTCCAGGTCGAGGGCTGAGGCGGAAAAGGACGACGGGACGTCGACAAGCTTTTGCGAAAGTAGGTTGTGCAAGAACTCCGCCGCATCCTTGCCCGCGACCGCGATGACGCGGCGGTGCGAACGGTCGATCAGCCGGGTGCCCTGCTGCTCGGCGAGCGGGTTGCCGTAGTGCCAGGCCACGCCCTCGGCGAGCGGGTTGCCTTCGATGGGGGTGGCGCCGGGCAGTTGCAAAAGATCAGACGAATACGACATAGATCCCGATCATACGGGCATAATGGGACAGTATGGTCTCCTTGCTTCCTCCCGCCCCCGTCATTTACCTCATCGAGCCCTTCGGTGGCTCCATCCGCAGGCAGAACGCCAACACGCCCCACATCTTCTGGGACGACGCGGCGGTGACCCGCGGCGACGGGATCTTTGAAACGATCCTCATCCGCAAGGGCGAGCCCGCGAACCTTGACAAACACATCGAGCGCTTCCGGCGCTCCGCCGCCACTCTCGACCTGCCGGAACCCTGCGCGGAGCACTGGAGTAACGCCACCCGCGAGGCCATCGCCGATTTTGTGCGCGAGCGCGGCGTGGCCCCCGAAGAGGTGGACGCGAAGTGCAGCTGGACCATGTCCCGCGGTCGGGAAACCACCGGTGTACCCACCGCTTGGCTGACTATCCGGCCGCTGTCGGAAGAGGTGCTGTCCCAGCGCAAGAATGGCGTGAGCGCGGTGACCACCTCGCGCGGCTACAGCATCAACCGCGGCAAGGACGGCGAGGCGGAGGTGCCCTGGATGCGGGTCGGCGCGAAGACGCTGAACTACGCGGCCTCTATGGCGGCGCTGCGCTGGGCGCGCGCCGAGGGCTACGACGATGTGATCTACATCGACCCGGAGACGGAGCGCGTGCTCGAGGGCGCGACTTCGACCGTGGTGATTGTGAAGAAGGGCGGGCGGCTGCGCACCCCGAAGCCGGGGCCCGGCATCCTGCCCGGCACCACCCAGGCCGCGCTGTTTGCGCACGCGGAGAAGCAGGGCTGGAAGTGCAAGCAGAAAGACGTCTACCTCAGCGAGCTGCACAAGGCCGAATCGGTGTGGCTGGTTAGCTCCACGCGCATGTACGCGCGCGTGCGCAAGCTGGACGGGAAGAAACTTTCCCGCCCTGACAACGCCGACGAGATCCAGCAGCTGATCGTGGACGCGCTGGATGCCTCCCTGCTTAAGGACTAGCCGGCGATGCGCTTGAGCTCGCCGGACATGTAGGGCACCATCTCGCCGTCGACGAGGCGCTCGTCAACCCAGCCCAAGTTGTTGTTCGGCATGAGCCCGTAGAGGCGCTTGCCCGGCCCGTGCTTTTCCGGCCCGGACTCCGTGGCCAGGGTGGAGGCGCTCTGCAGCTGCCAGCCGCGCTCGTTGACGGGCTCGCCGTACATCACCTCGACCAGGCCGCGGGAGTTGGTCAGCGTGACTTCGATCTCGTCTTTGAGCGAGATGCGCCAGAAGCCGACCTCGCGCTGGTCTGCGCCGGTGGCCTCCCCATTCTCGTCGAGACGCCAGATGCGGGACTCAAAACGCAGGTAGTTCTCGCCGTCGTGAGAGACGACCAAGCGCTGGCCGAAGGCGTACTCGTCGCCGTTGTCGTTGGCCTGGCCGGTGCCAGTCCACACGCCCACGAGCGGGAGCAGGGCGAGCAGCCCGTCGTGCAGATTCGGGCCCTGGCGCAGGTTCGCGGTGTCCTCGTGGAGCGGGAAGTCCGGAAAGCCCAGCTCCGGGATGTTGCGGTGCGCGGTGTTCTTCGACTGTTCCGCGGCGAGGTTCACGGCCTCGTTGCCGCTGAGTGAAGCCTGCTGGTTGTCGGGGGTCTGTTCATTCTCAGCCATGCCACCCAAGGGTAGTCGTTCGTCGCAATACGCGGCACGCGCCCCGGCTAGTTGTCGGCCGCCTCGTCCGCGTCCGAGGCCAGCGGCGAATCCTTCGCCTCCTGGTGTGCCGTATCGTCGGCAGCGTCGTGCGCAAGGGGAGTGAGGTCAGATTCTTCGATGGTGGTGTTGATGCGGTCGCGGGAAAACTCGATTGACCCGCCGGTCAGCTGCACCTTGTCCGCGGGCCCGCCGAGCGGGAGATCCGCGGTGTCGCGGCGCAGGCTAAACGCAGCTACAGCCTGGTCGGTGAGCGCTGGTGGCACGTCGAGAAGTTCGCTGGGCCGCATCGCAAACTCCGAGCCCTCCAGCCGCAGCGTGACGATCACGGTGACAGGCTGCTCCGCGTCGGGCAGTGTGCCGGTCAGCCGCGCCTCGCTCGCGCCGCCGCCGGAGGGCGAGATGTCGTAGGGGCTGGCGATGTCCAAATCCGTCATGCCGAGAAGCTGGCCAAAGGCCACGCCGTCGAGGCGTACGCTGCGGCGCACGAGACTCGCTTTTGAGCCGGGGAGGTCTTCGGTGATGGAGCTGGAGCGGGGGTGTTTGAGCGTGACGTCGACAAGCTCGATGCCCGCATTGCCCACGCCCACACTCGCGACGGGCACATCGAGTGCGTCGAGGCTGATGCGGGGAATCGTGTTGCGAAACGGTAGTCCGCCCACATAGGCGGCGGGCGCGGTGGACAGGTCGCCGAGCTGCGCGGCGTGCACCGACAGCTCGTGCTCCGCGCGCATGGCGAGGGCGGTATCAGCCAGGTAGGCCACCAGGCCCGCGCCGATGAGGGCCGCGGCCACGCTTCGCTTCACATGCATACTTTTACCGTAGCCTTAGGGCATGACAGATCACAGCGCACTGATTTCTCAAGCCACCGCAGCCGACGGCGTCGCCCCCTTCTCGGAGGCCTTCGAGCAAGCGCTTGTCGACGCCACGTTGCACCACACCCACCTCACCACCGAAAACCCCGACGCCCCGGGTGAGATAGTGGGGCTGGCCGGCATCGCCCCCGACGGTTCTGCGGAGCTTGTCATCCACCCGGACTTCCGCCGCCGCGGCCTTGGCACTGAGCTGGCGCGCCGGGTACTTGACGAGCGTCCCGATGCCGGACTGTGGGCCCACGGCAACCTGCCCGCCGCGCAGGCGCTCGCTGCATCGCTTGGCCTGGAATCCACCCGCGAGCTGTTAGTGATGTCCCTGTCCGGCGAGTTGCTGAGCGGCACCGAGCTGGAGCTGCCGGAAGGGATGCGCGAACTCACGCTCGAGCAGGCGAGCGATGAGTTCGGGCGCGAGGCGGTCGAGCGCGATTGGCTGCGCGTGAACAACGAGGCCTTCTCCTGGCACCCGGAGCAGGGCGGCTGGGATACGGCGCGCCTGCACCGCGCGATGGATACAGAGTGGTTCGACCCGGCGGGCGTGCTCTTCCTCTACGGCGGCGAGAAGGCGGAAGAGCTGGCCGGATTCATGTGGACGAAGGTACACCCGAGCGGGGAGGGCGAGATTTACGTCGTCGGGCTGGCCTCCGCGTTCCGCGGCAAGGGCCTGGGCGGTGCGCTGGTGCAGATGGGGCTGGTCCACCTGCGCCGGGTAGGGGTGCCGAAGGTGATCCTGTACGTGGAGGCGGACAACGCGCCTGCGGTGCGCCGCTACGAGCAGCTTGGGTTTGAGGTGGCCGAGCGGCATGTGGTCTATGCGGCGCGAGTCAAGAGGCAGTAATGTGATCTTCATCGCATTATGCGGAAACTAACAGGCAATATGCGGCGTGTTTGGGAAGTTCACTGATTGTTCACCTCCCGGTCCATTGACTATTAACCGGCGCGCCTTAGGTTGTTGAACCGTGAGTAATCGGAAAAGGATTGCGCCTGCGTTCAGCGCAGGTGAGCCGGCCGTGATGAAAGGCACCGATGCTCGAGTGGTAAACGACCTAAGCACCGGAAAGGTATTCCCCGTGATCCGTAACTTTAAGCGCACCGCCGCAGTCTTCGGCGTCGTAGCAGTTTCCTCCGCAGCCCTCGTTGCTTGCGGCGACTCTGAGTCCACCGACTCCGCAGATACCTCCGCTGAGGCAACCGCAGAGTCCACCGACGGTGCCGAGGGCACTGGCTCCGAGCTGACCGGTGAGACCGGCCAGCTGGTCGCCGAGGGTGCAACCTCTCAGCAGAACGCAATGGACTACTTCGCGTCCCGCTACGCTGAGGAAGTTCCGGGCGCAACCCTGGCATACAACGCCACCGGTTCCGGCTCCGGCATCAAGCAGTTCCTGGGCAACACCGTCGCTTTCGCTGGCTCTGACTCCCCGCTGAAGGACGACGAGGTGGAGAAGGCGGCAGAGCGTTGCGGCGGCAACGAGGCATGGCACCTGCCGTTCGTGATCGGCCCGGTTGCTATCGCCTACAACCTCGAGGGCGTCGACGAGCTGAACCTCACCGTTGACAACATCGTTGACATCTTCCAGGGCAAGATCACTAACTGGAACGACCCGGCTCTGGCCGAATCCAACCCGGACGCTGAGCTGCCGGATCAGGAGATCAAGCCGTTCTTCCGCTCGGATGAGTCCGGCACCTCCGACAACTTCCAGAAGTTCCTCGCTGCTGCGTCCGACGGCAAGTGGACCGGCGAGGGCAAGGCCTTCCCGTCCGAGGTGGGCACCGGCGCGAACGGCTCCTCCGGCGTGGCTTCCGAGGTCGCTGCGACCGAGGGCGCTATCACCTACGTCGAGGCCGGCTTCGCTGACAAGAAGGCCAACATCGACTTCGGCTCCGGCCCGGTCGAGCTGACCGACGAGGCTGTCGCTGCTGCACTGGACTCCATGGAGTTCACCACCGAGGGCCACAACATGGCCGTCGACGCAGAGGCACTCTTCGCCTCCGACGCAGAGGGTGCATACCCGCTCGTGCTGACCACCTACGAGATCGTCTGCTCCGCAGGTTACGACGAGGCGACCTCCAACATGGTCAAGGACTTCCTCAACGTCGCCCTGGACTCCCAGGACGAGGAGCTGGCCGGCGAGGGCTTCATCCCGGTCACCGGCGCACACGCAGATCGTCTGCGCGAGGCAGTCAACGCCATCCAGTAACAGGCTTCACGGCCGCTTTGGTGCCCCCCAACACGGCGAAAGCCGTCGCGGGGGGCATGCCCATGTTGGGGCATGGTGAACACCAGGTGTGCACCGCGTTACCAACAGGTTGATAAGTCACGTAGCGGCAGTTTGCCCCACCACCTTTTTCCAAACCGCTTAAAGGATCAGTAACTATGGCTGACAACGATATGACCCCGGCCGACGGCCTTCGCGCGGGTCAAGCGGCACCGACTGCGGAGCCGCCCGCCCCGTCTTCGACGGGCACCCCGTCCCACAACACTGACAACAACCCGGGGACTGCGAATCCCCGCACCGGCGTGAAGCGTCCGGGCGACCGAGTCTTTGAGATTCTCTCCACCGCCTCGGCGGCGCTGATCACGGTCATCATTATCGCGATCGGCCTGTTCTTGGTCATCCAGGCGATTCCGCCGCTGAGCAGGAACGAAGGTGGGGTCCTCGGCTTCTTCACCTACACCGGTAATTGGCAGACCGCGAACCTGGACGCGATGCAGTTCGGTATCCCGAACCTATTCCTGTCCACGGTGATGATCTCGCTGCTCGCGCTGATCATGGCCATGCCGGTCGCCCTTGGCATCGCGCTGTTCCTGTCCAACTACGCGCCGAAGAAGCTCGTGCGCCCGCTGGGCACCCTGGTGGACATGCTCGCCGCGGTCCCCTCGATCGTCTACGGTCTGTGGGGCGCGCAGGTGCTCGGCCCGGCCCTGGGCAAGTTCTACGAGTGGATCAACTCCTGGGGCGGCGGCTTCTTCCTGTTCGCCACCTACCAGAACTCCCCGCCGTTCGCGACCTCCCGCAACATGCTCACCGGTGGCATCGTCCTGGCGATTATGATCCTGCCGATCATTGCCGCAACCGCCCGCGAGATCTTCGTGCAGACCCCTCCCGGCCAGATCGAGTCCGCGCTCGCACTCGGCGCGACCCGCTGGGAAGTCATCCGCATGACCGTCATCCCGTTCGGTCTCTCCGGCTTCATCGCCGGTTCCATGCTCGGCCTCGGCCGCGCACTCGGCGAGACGATGGCGCTGTACATGGTGGTCGCTCCCGCCAACGATTTCCGAGGTTCGCTGTTTGACGGTGGCACCACCTTCGCCACCGCGATCGCGAACGCATCCGCAGAGTTCAACAACCCGATCTCCGCTGGTGCCTACATCGCGGCAGGCCTCGTCCTGTTCATTTTGACCTTTGTTGTCAACTCGATCGCCCGCGCGATCGTCAACAAGAAGTAAGGCAGGCAAGCGAATGTCTACTGCAGTTTCCAATACCTCGGGCGCTGGCGGGGCCGGGAAGGCGTCGGCAAGCAAGGGCGCAAAGCAGACGCCCTTCACCGACATCGCACCCGGCCGCAAGTCGCTGAACTCTTTCATGGGCGCGCTGATGTGGCTATGCATGATCCTCGCCCTCATTCCGCTTCTTTGGCTGCTCATCACCGTGGTCATGCGTGGTGCCCCGGCGGTGTTTGACGCCGGCTGGTGGACCAACGACATGGTTGGCGTGCGCATGTCCAAGGAAGGCGGCGGTGCGCTTCACGCGATCGCCGGTACCCTGATGCAGACGTTTATCGCCTCGATTATCTCCATCCCGATCGGTGTGTTTACCGCCATCTACCTGGTGGAGTACTCCAACGGCAACAAGCTGGGCCGCCTCACCACCTTCATGGTGGACATCCTGTCGGGTGTGCCTTCGATCGTCGCCGCGCTGTTCATCTACGCCCTCTGGATCACCATCCTGGGCATGGACCGCTCCGGCTTCGCCGTGTCGCTCTCGCTCATTCTGCTCATGGTCCCGCTCGTGGTGCGCAACACCGAAGAGATGCTGCGCGTCGTGCCGATGGACCTGCGTGAGGCGTCTTACGCACTGGGTGTGCCCAAGTGGAAGACGATTGCGCGCATCGTGTTGCCGACCGCCCTGTCCGGCATTGTGACAGGCATCATGCTCGCTATCGCCCGCGTGATGGGCGAATCTGCCCCGGTCCTGATCCTCGTCGGATCCACCCCGGCGCTGAACGTGTTCGGGCTCTTCGGCCAACCGCAGTCCTCGCTGCCGCTGTTCATGCTTGAAATGTGGAAGTCCGGTGCCACCGGCTTTGCTGCCGACCGTCTCTGGGGCGCAGCGCTGACGCTGGTCGTCATCGTGGTGGTGCTCAACCTGCTGGCCCGCCTGATTGCCAATAAGTACTCCGTGAAGAAGTAAAACCGCCCCACACCACCACTAGAGGAGAAACCCCGATGTCCAAACTCGAACTCAACGACGTCAATATCTACTACGACGACTTCCACGCCGTCCGCGACGTCAACATGAAGATCCCTGCCCAGGCCGTGACCGCCTTCATCGGCCCCTCCGGCTGCGGCAAGTCCACTGTGCTGCGCACGCTCAACCGCATGCACGAGGTCATCCCGAACGCCTCGGTTAAGGGCGAGATCCTGCTCGACGGCCACAACATCTACGGCAAGAACGTCGACCCGGTCTCCGTGCGCAACACCATCGGCATGGTGTTCCAGAAGGCGAACCCGTTCCCCACGATGTCCATCGAGGACAACGTAGTCGCTGGCCTGAAGCTGTCCGGCGAGAAGGACAAGAAGAAGCTCAAGGAAGTTGCTGAGCAGTCGCTGCGCGGTGCCAACCTCTGGGACGAGGTCAAGGACCGCCTGGACAAGCCGGGCGGCGGCCTCTCCGGTGGCCAGCAGCAGCGCCTCTGCATCGCGCGCGCGATCGCCGTGCGCCCCGAGGTGCTGCTCATGGACGAGCCCTGCTCCGCGCTCGACCCGATCTCCACGCTCGCCGTGGAGGATCTCATCCACGAGCTGAAGACCGACTACACCATCGTGATCGTGACCCACAACATGCAGCAGGCTGCCCGTGTGTCCGACAAGACGGCGTTCTTCTCCCTCGAGGCCACCGGTAAGCCGGGCAACCTGGTCGAGTTCAATGACACGACCACCATCTTCGAGAACCCGGAGAAGAAGGAGACCGAGGACTACATCGCCGGCCGCTTCGGCTAAAGCCTCTAGCTCCGTTTACCACTCGGTGCACGCCGCTGCCTTTGTGTAAGGCAGCGGCGTTTTCCATGTTGCTGGGTTAGCGCGGCTGTGTTAGCGCACGTTTTTGAACCGCGCCTCGATCTCGCGGAATTTCGCCTGCATATCAAACTCGCCCTCGCGCACGTACTCATCGGGCTGAAGCCCCGTCACAAGAAAGACGATGCGGTTGCCCACGTTCACGCAGCGGTCGGCAAAGCGCTCGTAGTAGCGCACGAGCATGGCAAGGTCCACGGCTTCGCGCGTGGTGTAGGGCCAGTCCGGCTCGGAAACCAGGTTGAGCAGGTAGGCCTTCATGTCGTCCATGCCGTCGTCAATACTGTGCAGCTTGACGGCCTCGTCCGCGTCGGGGTGCAGCAAAAGCTCGCGGGTCTGCTCCACCATGGCGTCGGCAAGCCGGCTCATCTCCTCGATGTAGCGGCTGAGCTCCTTGGGCACGACCGCGTGCGGGTGGCGGGCGCGGGTGAGCGTGGCGATGTGCATGGACAGCGCGGCCATGCGCGAGAGATTCTCCACGATGTAAATCGAGGAAAGCACTTGGCGCAGGTCGGAGGCCACGGGACTTTCGAGCGCTAGCAGGCTCACGCTGCGCTCTTCGCAGCGCGTGGTGATCTCGCGCATGCCGTCGACCTCGGTCAGCGCATCCTCGGCCTTGCTCAGGGACTGAGTCAGCAAGCTTTCCGACGCCAACCGCATCGCCGCCTGCACCCGCTCGCAAAGCTCGAGCAAGTCGGCATTGAAGGCCTCGAGGTGCTCGCGGTAGACGGTGCGCAAGCGCACGCCCGGAGCCTTGTTGCTTGTCGACGCCCCGTCGTCCCCGCTAGCCTCGTCCCCAGACTCAGTGGCCTCAGTGGCCTCAGCGGTTTCGTCGCTTGGGTTATCCGCCGTTGTTTTCGATCTCTGCGCCCTGCGGGACCGATTCATCTTCGGGATCATCTAACCATCCTTCCGGCAGCGCGACTTTCGCGGAGCTTCCCTGGCGGCCGCGCGCGCTGTCTGCTTCTTCCGCCAGCTGCTGAGAATCTGCGATTGGAGCCAGCCGCTCGCGCAGCTGGGCGAGCGAGGTGACTTGCGCAAGCTCCTTGCGGAACTCGCCGCCAACGGGAAAACCGCGCAGGTACCAGCCTGTGTGCTTGCGGATGTCACGGCACGCGTGGTCCTCGCCATCGTGCGCGGCGAGCAGCTCCGCGTGGCGGTACATGATGCGCGAGACTTCCCCCAGCGTCGGCTCTGCGGGGATGGGCTCCCCGCGCAGCTGGGCACCGAGCTGGGCGAACAGCCAGGGGCGCCCAAGGCAGCCGCGCCCGACCTCCACGCCGTGGCAGGCGGTCTCATCCATCATCCGCTGCGCGTCCTCGGCAGCGAAGATGTCGCCGTTGCCGATCACCGGCACGCCCGTGCCGTCCATGTGCTCGACGAGCCGGGCGATCTCGTTCCAGTGGGCCGCGCCCGAATAACGCTCTGCTGCGGTGCGCGCATGCAACGCGACCGCGGCCGCGCCCTCCTCCGCGGCGATGCGGCCTGCGTCGAGGTGGGTGTGGTGCTCGTCGTCGATACCGATGCGGAACTTCACCGTAATCGGGATGCCGGAGCCCTCGGCGGCGCGCACGGCGGCTGCGACGATGTTGCCAAACAGGCGGCGCTTGTAGGGGATAGCGGAGCCACCACCCTTGCGCGTGACCTTTGGCACTGGGCAGCCAAAGTTCATGTCCACGTGGTCGGCGATGTCCTCCTCGACGATCATGCGCACTGCCTCGTACGTGAACTTCGGGTCCACGGTGTAGAGCTGCATGGAGCGCGGGGTCTCTTGCGGCGCGAAGCTGGTCATGTGCAGCGTCTTCTGGTTCCGCGCCACCATCGCGCGCGCGGTGATCATCTCGCAGACGTAGAGCCCGGAGCTCGTCCCGGTGAGTTCCTGCTCAATCTCGCGGCACAGCACGCGAAAAGGCATGTTGGTCACCCCGGCCATCGGCGCGAGGATGACAGGCGAGTTCAGCTCCATAGCGCCGATGCGCAGCGCGGGCGCGTCTGGCGCGCCAGGCGTACTGTGCTGAGTGGTAGTTGGGGCTGTCATAGTGCCCCATTGTTCCCGGTTGTGGCGGGAAAGTGCAATTTGTGTAGCCGCGAGGTAGCCAGCGAACGAGTACACCCAAGTGGGGGTGAAAACTGAGGGGGTTCGGACGTGTGTTTGCCGTCAATCGGGCGCGAAATGCGACACTGTACCCCCAGCTACCTGCGAAGCTGCAGATAGTCACATCATTTGCGCGCTCTGGCGGGGGTGAGGGGATGGATCTCGTAGACGTGGCAATGCAAGGTAGGTCACAATACAGTGGTGTTGTTATCACCTACCGACGAATCCAAGTGAGGGATGAATATGGGTAACCGTATCGCCAATGCAAAACTGCGTGACAAGGTCATGTCCGCTGAAGAAGCGGGCCAGTTTGTCAACCATGGCGACAAGGTGGGCGTGTCCGGCTTTACCGGGGCTGGGTACCCCAAGGCCATGCCGGGCGTCATCGCAGAGAAGGCCAAGGCTGCGCACGCCAAGGGTCAGGACTTCAGCATCGACCTCTACACGGGCGCATCCACCGCGCCGGAGTGTGACGGTGTGCTCGCGGAGGCCAACGCGCTGCGCTACCGCATGCCGTACCAGTCCGACCCGCAGATGCGTAACAAGATCAACGCTGGCGAGATGAAGTTCCAGGACATCCACCTGTCCCACTCGGGCATGATGGTGGAGCAGGGCTTCTTCGGCGACGTTGACCTGGCCATCGTGGAGGCAGTCCGCATTACTGAAGAGGGCAACATCGTCCCGTCCTCCTCCGTGGGCAACTCCGTCGAGTTCCTCAACGCCGCCAAGAAGATCATCATTGAGGTCAACGAGTGGCAGTCCGAGGACCTGGAGGGCATGCACGACATCTGGACCGTGCCGGCGCTGCCGAACCGTATCCCGATCCCGATCACCAAGTGCGGTGACCGTATCGGTACCACCTACATTGAGATCGACCCGGAGAAGGTCGTTGCTGTCATCGAGACTAATGATCCGGACCGCAACGCGCCGTTCAAGGCACCGGACGAGGTGTCGGAGCAGATCGCTGGCAACTTCCTCGACTTCTTGGAGAACGAGGTCAAGGCCGGCCGCCTCACCTACGACGGCTACGTCATGCAGTCCGGCGTGGGCAACGTGCCGAACGCCGTGATGGCTGGTCTGATGGACTCCAAGTTTGAAAACATCCAGGCCTACACCGAGGTCATCCAGGACGGCATGGTCGACCTGATCGACGCGGGCAAGATGACCGTCGCTTCCGCGACCTCCTTCTCCCTGTCCCCGGAGTACGCGGAGAAGATGAACGATGAGGCTGCGCGCTACCGCGAGTCCATCATCCTGCGCCCGCAGTCCATCTCTAACCACCCGGAGGTCATTCGCCGCACCGGCCTGATCGCCTCCAACGGCATGATCGAGGCGGACATCTACGGCAACGCCAACTCCACGCACATCAACGGCTCCCGCCTGATGAACGCGCTGGGCGGCTCCGGCGACTTCACCCGCAACGCCTACATCTCCTCCTTCATCTCCCCGTCGGTGGCCAAGGACGGCGCAATCTCCGCGATTGTCCCGATGGTCTCGCACGTGGACCACACGGAGCACGACGCGATGGTCTTCATTACCGAGTACGGTGTGGCAGACCTGCGCGGCCTGGCACCGCGTGACCGCGTTCAGAAGATGATCTCGATCGCGCACCCCTCCTACCGTCCGCTGCTGGAGGAGTACGTCGAGCTGGCTGCGAAGAGCAAGTACCAGGCGACCCCGCACGACCTGCGCCACGCCTTCGACTTCCACACCCGCATCCAGGAGACGGGCACGATGCAGAAAGAAGGCTAATCGCCTTTAAAGTGCACCGCACGCCCGCGCGGCCTGCCGCAAGATTTGCGCAGGTGGCGCGGGCGTCGCCACGCGCAGGCGGGGTGATTACCGCGTCACGTACGCGGCCCGCTACTATGTTGCGCATGGGCCTTTAGCTCAGTTGGTAGAGCTACGGACTTTTAATCCGCAGGTCGTGGGTTCGATCCCCACAGGGCCCACCGTGGAAAACCTCCGGTTCCTTAAAGGGGCCGGAGGTTTTCGCGTTGCTGGGTGGGGATTAAGACTTCACCATCCGCCGTATCGCCTGCATTGCTTCTGTCACCTTGTCATCTGCCTGCGCATCGCCTGCGGCGAGCGCGCCGGAGACGCAGTGGTGGAGGTGGTCCTCGAGGAGCGCCAAGCCAAGGTTTTCCAGCGCGGAATCGATCGCGGCGATCTGCGTGAGAATGTCGATGCAGTACTTGTCCTCGTCCACCATCCGGTGAATCCCGCGCACCTGCCCCTCGATGCGCTTGAGGCGAGCGAGGTAGCGGGACTTCTCCGCAAAGTAACCGTGGTGGCAGTCGTCGTCGTGCATGCAGACATCTTAACCGACCAGTTCCACGGCTAAGAAAGACGAAATGAACAGGCGTTTTGCTATTCTCACAGGCAATGCATTAGATTAGGTCAAGTCGCTAGCCCCCATCGTCTAGAGGCCTAGGACTCCGCCCTTTCACGGCGGCAACACGGGTTCGAATCCCGTTGGGGGTACCAGTGATTCCCCCTTCGGTGGGAGTTGCAGTGCGATGGCCCTGTGGCGCAGTTGGTTAGCGCGCCGCCCTGTCACGGCGGAGGTCGCGGGTTCAAGTCCCGTCAGGGTCGCCAGTGTCAAAGCCAGTCCCCGGTAGTCCGGGGGCTGGCTTTTTGCGTTCCCGCCGTGCCGTAAATTTTTGGTTAAGTTTCCCGGACATCTGTTGCGGTCACTTGTTCAGCACTTTACTGTGGGCTGTGATCTTGGCCATATGGTGAAAGGGACTTGAGCAATGTCGCATGTAAGGGAGAGAAGCCGTGCCGTGGCTGTGCTGGTGCTTGCCGCCGCGTGCATGCTGATGTGGCTGGTGCCCGCATTTGCTACCGAGACGAGTAAGCCTGTGAGCTCGAGTACCGCGACAAGTACTGAGACAAAGACGCTGTCGAGTTCGACGACGAAAACCTCTGGGGCATCCGAGGAAAGCGCGAGCCAGGGTTCTGCTGATGCGAAGGCGGCGCTGATTCTCGACGCGTCGTTTTCGATGCTCGAGGAAGATGCCGATGGCCCGCGTATCGACGCGGCGAAGAAGGCGACCCACGAACTGATTGATTCCCTGCCGGACACGGCGCAGATGGGCCTGTTCGCTTACGGTGCGCAGGAGTCGAACGCGCCGGACAATAGGGAAGCGGGCTGCCGGGACATCCAGCGGCTGGTCCCGGTGGGGGAGATTGATAAGCAGGAGTTCGGCTCGGCTATCGACGGGCTCACGCCGAAGGGCTACACGCCAATGGGCAATGCGCTGCGCGAAGCCGCGGATGAGCTGGGGGACGAGGGCGAGCGCTCGATCATCCTGGTCTCTGACGGCATTGATACCTGCGCGCCGCCGGAGGTCTGCGACGTGGCCAAGGAGCTAGCCGGCGAAGGCGTGGATTTGACTATCCACACGGTGGGGTTCAAGGCTGATGAAGAGGCCCGCGCGGAGCTGGAGTGCATCGCCGAGGCCGGTGGTGGGCAGTTCCTCGAGGCTGCTGATGCGAGCAGCCTTGCGGAGTCGCTGAAGTTTCTGGCCCAGCGCGGGGTGGTGAAGTACCAGACAGCGGGCACGCCTTTCGAGTTTGCGGACAACCCCGAGGACGCGAAGTGGCTGGGCGAGGGCCAATATTTGACGACGGTGACGCCGGATCGAACCTCCAAAACAGACCGCTATTTCCGCTTTTCCGTGCCGCCGCGCCACCACGGACGAGTGGTGTTCACTCCGGTCCTGCAGGGCGACGCCATGTGGGAAGACACAGAGGTCAAGGTGGAGCCGGCGGAGGTCACCAACGAGGGGGACCCGGCGTGTGGTGAGTTCCCTGGCAGCTGGGGAGAGACCGCATCGGGTGGACCGGGCTTTGGCATTGGCTCGGCATACGCTTCGATGAAACGCACCGACGATGAGGACATGGAGTGCGATATGAGCGACATCCTGGTCAAGATGCATATCTCCAATAGCCGCGACGAGGTCGCCGAGGATGTCCCCATCGAAGTCGGCATCTTCTACGAGCCGATCCCTGGCGAGGAGCAGGCCGATGAGTGGGAGGAGCGTCGTATCTCCAGCGCCGGCGAGTACCAGGAGGAGATGCCGATTGAGAATCCGCAGCCGATCAGCGGCGGTACGGGTTTCAACGACGCTGTAGAGATTTCAGAGGGCACGTATTCCGACCACATCGTTCCCGGCGAGTTCAAGTTTTTCAAGATTCCGGTGACCTATGGGCAGCGCCCGGTGATTCGGGCAAAGACGCCGCCTTCGGTTGCACGCAACGCTGACGACATTGCGTTCGGCGTGAAGGATCCACTGCGCAATGGGGTCGCAGGAAACAAACTGATCTTCTTTGATGACGCGGTTGAGTCCGACCCAGAAACCGCGAACCAGTACGTGTGGTACGGCAGCGATACTCCCTACCAGGGCGCCTACTACGTCTGGTTCGGTATGGGCTGGGTGTCCGAGGGGTACGGGATCGCCGGCGTCGATCAGCCTTTCGAGTTCGAGGTGCTCTTGGATGGCGAGCCTGCCAACGGCGGCCCGGACTGGACGCCGACGCATGAGAATGGCCCCGAGCCTTCGGACGAGCCGATCAAATTCGACGCGGCGGACAGCGCTGCAACGACGTCAGCCTCGCAGGAGGAGAGCGACGATGACCAGGAGGTCAACGCTTCGAGCGACGAGCAGGACGGCGGCTTCGGGCTCGTCCCGACATTGCTCGGTGGCCTGCTGGTGCTGTTGCTGATCGCTGCGGCCGTGGTCTTCTTCATCGTGCGCAAGCAGCGCGGGAACTGGCAGTAGGTTGCCTGCGGGCAGAACCAGGTACCTGTTGGGCATATTCAGGAAAGGGCTTGAGCAATGTCGCATGTAAGGGAAAGAAGTCGTGCCGTCGCTGCGTTTATGCTCGCGGCCGCGTGCATGCTGATGTGGGTCGCACCGGCATTCGCGACGGAGACGGCAACGACGACGAACCGGCCCGTGGAATCGAGCACCGCGGTGAGCACGGAGACGACGACGCTGTCGAGTTCGACTGCGCGGGCGTCGGCAAGCGAAGGCTCCGCGGACGCGAAAGCGGCGCTGATCCTGGATGCCTCGTTTTCGATGCTTGAGGAGGACGCCGATGGCCCGCGGATCGACGCGGCGAAGAAGGCGACGCACGAGCTGATCGATTCCCTGCCGGACACGGCGCAGATGGTCCTGTTTGCCTATGGTGCGCAGGAGTCCAACGCGCCGGACAATAGAGAAAAGGGATGCAGGGATATTCAGCGCCTGGTTCCTATCGGCGAGGTGGATAAGCAGGAGTTCGGCTCGGCTATCGAC
>NZ_KV818016.1:102967-105024 GCF_001814825.1 Corynebacterium sp. HMSC071B10
AAGCAGGAGTTCGGCTCGGCTATCGACGGGTTGACGCCGAAGGGCTACACGCCGATGGGCAACGCGCTGCGCAAGGCCGCGGAGGAACTCGGGAATGAGGGCGAGCGTTCCATCATTCTGGTCTCTGACGGCATTGATACGTGTGCGCCGCCGGAAGTTTGTGACGTGGCCAAAGAGCTGGCGGGCCAGGGCGTGGATCTGACGATCCATACTGTTGGCTTCAAGGCAGACGAGGAGGCTCGTGCGGAGCTGGAGTGCATCGCTGAGGCTGGCGGCGGGCAGTTCTTGGAGGCTGCGGACTCGGCGAGCCTGGCGGAGTCGCTGAAGTTTTTGGCCCAGCGTGGTGTGGAGAAGTACGAGACCGGCGGCACTGAGTTTGAGTTCGCGGATTCCCCGGAGGACGCGAAGTGGCTGGGTGAGGGGCAGTACCAGACCACGGTGACGCCAGACGGGGGCACCCCGACCGACCGGTACTTCCGGATTTCCGTGCCGCCGCGTCACAACGCTCGCATGGTCTTTACGCCTGTGTGGCAGACCGAGGGCATGTGGGAGAAGGGGCACCTGAAGATTGATCCGGTGGAGGTGACCAACGAAGGTGATGAGGAATGTGGTTGGTTTCCGGTGACGCACACCGAGTTCGTTTCTTCTGGGCCGGACTATGGGGTCGACTCTGCGAATGCCTCGGTAGAGCGCCACGACAAAGACGACTTGGAGTGCGACATGAGCGACATCCTGGTCAAGATGCAGGTCTCCGACGTCGAAGAAGAGGTCACCGAGGACATTGCGCTCGAGGTCAGCGTGTTCTACGAACCGGTCATCGGCAAGGAACAGGAGAGCGAGTGGACAGACGGCCGCGTCACAAGCGCGGGCGAGTACCTGGGGGAGATGCCGATTAAGGACCCGCAGCCGATTTCCGGCGGCACTAGCTTCAACAACGCCGTAGAGATCACCGAGGGCACGTATTCCGACAACATCGTTCCCGGCGAATTCCGGTTCTTCAAGATTCCGGTGGACTACGGTCAGCGGCCGGTGATGAACGTAAAGACGCCGGCGTCGGTAGCCCACAACGCCGATAGCCTCGGATACGGCATCTATGACCCGCTGCGCAACGAGGTGGCAGGCTTCAGGCTGAACTTCTTCCAGGACGATGCGGAGTCAGGCCCGGAAACCCTCGGCCAGTACGTGTGGCACGGCACCAACACTCCTTACCAGGGCGAGTACTACGTCTGGTTCGGCATGGGCTGGGTGCACGAAGGCTACGACGTCGCTGGCGTGGAGCAGCCCTTCGAATTCGAGGTGGTCATGGATGGCGAGCCCGCCAACGGCGGCCCGGATTGGACGCCGACGCATGAGGATGGGCCGGAGCCCTCGGATGAGCCGATCAAGTTCGACGCGGCAGATGGCGAGGCAACGACCTCGGTCTCGCAAGAGGAGAACGGCGATGACCAGGAGGTCAACGCTGCGAGCGACGAACAGGACGGAGGCTTCGGCCTCGTCCCAACGCTGCTCGGCGGCTTGCTGGTGCTACTGCTGATCGCCGCGGCAGTGGTCTTCTTCATCGTGCGCAAGCAGCGCGGCAACTGATAGGTGGTTTTGCACACAAGATAACCAGACAGCTGTTGCACAAGCGTGGATCCCCTTTTAGTGTGGGTTGTGATCCTAGTAACAATGCAGACAGGAGTTGAACAATGCCGCACACGCGAAGGGGGAGTCACGCCGTAGCAGCGCTCGTGCTTGCTGTCGCGTGCATGCTGATGTGGGTAGTGCCCGCGATCGCAACGGAAACGGCCACCTCGCCGGCGACGTCGAGTACGGCGATCAGTACGGAAACGAAGACGGTTCCGGGGGCGACGACGCGGGCGTCGGCAAGCGAAGGCTCCGTCGACGCGAAAGCGGCGCTAATTCTCGACGCCTCCTTTTCCATGGTCGAGGAGGACGCCGACGGCCCGAGTATCGACGCGGCGAAGAAGGCGACGCACGAGCTCATCGATTCCCTGCCGGATACCGCCAACATTGGCCTGCTCACCTACGGTGCGCAGGAGTCGAACGCGCCGGAC
>NZ_KV818016.1:105124-123806 GCF_001814825.1 Corynebacterium sp. HMSC071B10
CGGTGCGCAGGAGTCGAACGCGCCGGACAACCGCGAAAAGGGCTGCCGGGACATTCAGACACTCGTGCCGGTGGGCTCGCTGGACAGGCAGGAATTTGGCGCGGCTATCGACGGGCTCACGCCCAAGGGTTACACGCCGATGGGTAACGCGCTGCGCAAGGCGGCGGAGGAGCTCGGGGATGAAGGCGAGCGTTCCATCATCCTGGTCTCCGACGGGATTGACTCCTGTGCGCCGCCGGAGGTCTGCGACGTGGCAAAGGAGTTGGCAGGTCAGGGCGTGGATCTGGCGATCCACACCGTGGGGTTCAAGGCGGATGAGGAAGCGCGCGCGGAGTTGGAGTGCATTGCCGAGGCTGGTGGCGGGCAGTTCCTTGAGGCCGCTGACGCCGGCAGCCTGGCCGAATCGCTGAAGTTCCTCGCCCAGCGCGGGGTGGACACCTACAAAGCCGACGGCACGCCCTTCGAGTTTGCGGACAGCCCGGAAGATGCGAAATGGCTGGGTGAAGGCCAGTACCGGACGAAGATCCCTGCCGACGCTAACTCTGAGCAGAATCAGTACATCCGTCTCTCGATCCCGCCGCGTCACCATGGTCACGTCGTGGTGACGCCGATGTGGCAGACCGATGGCGACTGGGACTGGTCCAACGCGAAGGTCGAATTCAAAGACATAACGAACGAGGGCGAGGAAAACTGTGGGGTCCACTCTGCGCCCGTCACTGCGAGGCAGATGCACGGAAGGACGTACCCTGGCGGCTTCGCAATGAAACGAAACCACGGAACAAGCCTCGATTGCGATATGAGTGACATCCTTGTCGCCACGCAGCTTTCCGGCGTGGACGATGCAGCGCCGGAGGGTGTAGACGTCGAGGTACAGGTGTTCTACGAGCCGGTCGCGGATGAGGCGCAGGAAGAGGAGTGGGAAGCAAACCCGCTCGCCGAGCCCAGCGAGTACTCGGGCGAGCTGAAGGTGGAAAACCCGGAGCCCCTCAACGGCGGCACGAGCTTTAACGACGCCGCAGAGATCACGGAGGGCTCCTACTCTGGCGTGATCGTGCCTGGTGAGTACCGCTATTACAAGATCACCGTCTCCAACGGGCAGCGCCCCGTTGTGACTGCGAAGTCAGGAAAGTCGCTTACGGGTGCTGCTGGCAATATCCAGTTCGGCGTGATGGATCCGCTGCGCCACGATCGTGCCCAGTCTTCGCTGGGGCTCTACGACGAAGAAAACGAAGAGGGGCCGATTGCCCCTGCGGCGCGCGTCTGGCCTGGGATTGACGCGCCCTACCAGGGCGACTATTACATCTGGTTCAGCCAGGACTGGGTCTACGGCAAGACGGCACCCACCGGAGTGGAGCAACCTTATGAGTTTGCGGTCGCCCTCGATGGCGAGCCAGCCGAAGGCGGGCCGGACTGGGTACCCACCAGCGAGCCGGGGCCGGAGCCAGCAGACGAGCCGATCAAGTTTGACGCGGCGTCCGAGAGCGAAACCGAAAGCACCGCGGAGAGCTCAGCTGCCGAGGAGGTCGACACCGAGGCACAGGGCCAGGACGACGAATCTGGCGGTTTCGGATTGGTGCCGATGCTGCTCGGCGGGGCAGTGGTGCTGCTGCTCATCGCGGCCGTGGTGGCGCTAGTGCTGCGGCGGAAGTCGAGTGACGGCTGGCAGTAAGCGTAGAAGGGGGCAGTCGATATGACTGCCCAATATCGCTACAGGGCGCGCCCGGGAATTGGGCACAGAGCCGGTGGCCCCGCACACAGCGTGTGGGGCCACTTTGCGTTTCTGTCGGCACGGAGATCCCGCTCGGTTCGATGATTAGGGGATAGCTTTGTGAGAGATGAGAATCTTTGAGTTTTCGCTGTGCTGTCAGTCACTTTTATGAAATAATGACTACTAGCCACGATCGGGTCGGGAAAGTGGCCTAAGGGGAATTGTGGCTTTGGGGCACAACATTCTTCGAGGAAGCTGAAAGGATTTTCATGGATAAGGCCTCTGAGCGGCCGCACTCGCGACGCAGATATTCGCCAGCGTGGCCGGTGAAGAATTTGCCGGCGGGTTCGCATGTGCTGGACGACGGACCTATTCAAGGAGACGACGCGAGCGCAACGTCGGAAACAGATCCAGAGCCGAAGGCCGTGTGGCGTTTTTTCGTCTATAGTGCCATCGGCCTTTTTGCTTTCTTTGTGCCGTTTTCCATCAATGGCTCAAGCTCAACGATCTTGCTCGACCATATCGTCACGTGGATTACGGACATGCTCGGTCAGGGCACTCGATATTTGGCATTGCTCGCCATCGTGGCGGGTACCGTGTACCAGTTCATTACTGGACGATGGAAAGAAGACTATGCACGCATGGCCTTTGCCTTCCTTTCAGTGTTGGCAATCGTGTTGTGCGCGATGGTCACATTTGGCGTTGGTCCGGAATGGCTGCTCAACCCGGAAATCGGACCGTTTGTCCTAGATAAACTTGTCATCTCTGTTGGGATGCTTATCCCGGTCGGCGCGGTCTTTCTCGGATTGCTGGTGGGCTTTGGACTCATGGAGTTTATCGGTCTGATGGTCCAGCCGATCATGCGTCCGGTATTCCGCACTCCTGGAAAATCCGCGGTCGACGCTGTGGCGTCTTTCCTTGGCTCCTATTCGCTCGGTCTGCTTATTACGGACCGCATGTATAAAAACGGCAGCTACAACGGTCGGGAGGCTGCGATTGTCGTGGCCGGATTCTCCACCGTCTCTGCCACGTTTATGGTGATTGTGGCCAAGACGCTGGACATGATGGAGCACTGGAACATTTACTTCCTGGTCACCTTCATCATTACTTTTGTCGTCACGGCGATCGTGGTGCGGATTCCCCCGTTGAGCCGGATCCCCGAGGAGTACTATCCAGGTGCTACGCCTCACCCAGAAAAGAAGATCACAGGTAATCGTTTGAAGGCCGCGTGGCGCGAAGCGAAGCTGGAGCTCGAGCGCGCGGATTCTTTAGGCAAGGTGCTGTGGTCGAACTTCCGTGACGGGCTGACTATGGCAGTGCAGGTCACGCCAGGCATCATGTCGGTGGGAGTAATCGGGCTTTTGCTCGCCACCTACACTCCGGTGTTCAAAGCACTCGGCGTGGTGTTCTACCCGGTCGTGTGGCTGCTCGGCCTGCCGGACCCTTGGGCAACTTCCGGTGCGCTGGCAACCGGTCTCGCGGAAATGTTCCTGCCAGCAACACTGGTGGCGGGAACCGACGACATGGTGTTGAAGTTCACCATTGCCGTGGTGTGCGTGAGTCAGATTTTCTTCTTCTCGGCGATGGTGCCTGCTGTCCTCGCGACGGACATCCCTCTCGACATTGTCAAGATGGTCATCATCTGGTTCATCCGCGTCGTACTCACGGTGCTCATCACGGTGCCTGTGGCACACCTGCTCTTCTAGGCACCGGATGAAGCGCTTTTGCTGCCTATGCGGATGTTTTGGCAGCCATGACCGCATCGTTAATGAGCCGCGCCGCGGCTTTAGCGGTGCGGTTATCCACATCAAATGCAGGGTTGAGTTCGACTACGTCCAGGAGGGCCACCCGCCCGGTGGCAGCGACAGCGGAGACCATAGCGCGGAGTAAGGCGAACTCCACCCCAAAGGATGCGGGGGCGGACACTCCCGGAGCGACTGCAGCTGGCAAGACATCCAAGTCGATGGACAAGTGAATCGGGCGATCGCCGCGCACAGCGGTGAGCGCGCGTTCGGTAGCTTCACGTACGCTCAACTCCGCTAGCTCGGTGTCTAACACGGTGTTGACCCCGAGCTGTTCAGCGGTATCAAAGAGGGTTGCTGTGTTGTTGGGGCGGGAGATACCGAAGACTGAGTAGTCAAATTCCTTGCCCACAAGGTCTGCGATCTGCCGAAATGGAGTGCCGGAGGTCGGTTGATCCGCGGCGCGGAGATCAAAGTGCGCGTCGAAATTGAGTACCTGCATCGGTCCGATCGCCTCGAAAGCACCGCGGTGGGTCGCGAACGATGTTTCGTGTCCGCCACCGAGTACCACTGTCATGCCAGTTTCACCCTGCGCGTTGACTAGTTCGCGTACGTGATCCGAAAGCTCGCGTTGGGCAGTCTCTAGGTCGTTTTCCTGAGTGGTGACGGTGCCGACGTCGATGAGCTGGCACTCCTGGTGGACCGCGAGGGATCCGAGCGCACTTCGCAGAGCCATTGGACCTTCAGCTGCGCCTTGGCGGCCCCCATTTCGCTCAACACCCTCATCAGAGGCGAAGCCGATGAGGTGGACTGCACCGGCCGCGGGCTGTGCAGAAGTGTCGATGACGCTATGCCATCGCGCGTGCTCGGGGCCAGGACCATCGTTGCGTCCGGTCCATGCGGGGGCAGGGGAGAAAAGTGGCGCGGTTACGGTGTTCATGCGTCTCAAGCCTAGCGTCGATGCATACTGGGCGTGATGAAGAAACGACAAGTCCCAGCTGCCCATAACGTCCTGCGCATTCTCGCGTTGCTGTCTGCCACCGACATTCCAATCTCCGCATCACGAATCCAGCGGGAGCTTGATCTGCCGCGCTCGACTACCTATCACTTGTTACGGGAGCTGGAGGATTCTGGGTTTGTCGTGCACCTGGAGTCAGCTGGTACGTACGGGCTAGGGTTGGCGTCTTATCGTATGGCGCAGGCTTACACGACGCAGCAACCCTTGGTGAGACTGGCGACGAAGCCGCTTGCACAGATCGCCGGGATCGCTGGTGGCTCGTCGCATCTCTCGCGCCTTGCTGGCTCGGAAATCGTCTATTTACACGAGGTGCGCGCGCCGGGTGCCGTATCCCTGGTGACAGAGGTGGGAGTACGGCTGTCGTCGCTAACTACTGCCTCGGGCCGCATCATGCTTGCGTATTTGCCAGAGACGGAGCTGAGGGCTGTCTTCAATTCCTCGGGCGAGCGACTCCGTTTTCGGGAATACAAAGAGACACTCGCTGCTTATCGACGGCAAGGGTGGGCTACCGAGTGCGAGGAAGTATCCCGCGGGCAGGAGTCTGTTGCGGTGGCTGTTCTTGACCATCTAGGTCGGCCTGCTGCAGCACTTGCGGTGACATTTCCCGCCGGTACTGCGAATACAGAACAGCTTGCGCTGGAACTGCAACATGCGGCTACGCGCCTACAGGCGCAGTTCTTTGGAGATTTATGACATAGGACACATTTCTGATCTAGTATCGCGCCCATGGCACAAGTGCAGAAAGTTACAGTTGGAATCGGCCCACTTTCCATCGATGAGGTTGTCGCCGTGGCGCGCTCCGGTGCGGAAGTCGTTATAGACGCGGCCGCGGTGGAAGAGATGGGCAAAACCCGAGCCCGTATCGAGGAACTCGCCGCTGACCCCACCCCGGTGTATGGCGTGTCCACAGGCTTTGGTGCCCTGGCGACTCGTCATATTCCCGAACACCGACGCGCCCAATTACAAGTCTCTCTTGTTCGCTCTCACGCCGCTGGCTCTGGCCCCGAAGTTGAAGAAGAAGTCGTCCGTGCGATGATGATGTTGCGCCTATCTACCCTGTGTACAGGGCGGACAGGGGTGCGACCGGTCGTTGCATCAACGTATGCGGCTGCACTCAATGCAGGCATCACGCCGATCGTGCGTGAGTATGGCTCGCTCGGTTGCTCCGGTGACTTGGCACCCCTGGCCCACTGTGCGCTTGCTCTACTGGGGGAAGGTGAAGTGCGGGTTCGCGGTGGTGAAGTTATGGAGGCAGCGCAAGCACTCACCGCCGCCGGGATCGAGCCGCTAAGCCTGCGGGAGAAGGAAGGCTTGGCGCTCATTAACGGGACAGACGGCATGCTCGGCATGCTCTGCCTGGCAATCACCGATCTGCGCGAGGCTGCCAAAGTATCTGACATCGCCACTGCTATGGCAGTGGAAGGGCTTGCGGGCACACTTGCCGTGTTCGACGAGGATCTCCAGCAGTTACGTCCTCACCCAGGTCAGGCCGACGCTGCCTACAACGTCCGCACCATCGCCGCAGGCTCGCAGATTCTCGAAAACGCGCATGAGGAGTTTAAATCCACGCGCGTGCAGGATGCGTACTCGGTGCGCTGTAGCCCGCAGGTGGCAGGCGGTCTTCGCGATACGCTCGCACATGTCACCACGGTGGCCAATCGTGAACTTGCTTCTGCGATTGATAATCCAGTGGTGGCGATGGATGGCCGGGTGACGTCCAATGGAAATTTTCATGGAGCGCCGGTGGCCTATGCGCTTGATTTTTTGGCCATTGTGGTCGCTGATTTGGCGTCGATAAGCGAGCGCCGCTCCGACCGTTTTCTTGATCCCGCACGTAATCGGGGACTGAATGCGTTTTTGGCGAGCGATCCGGGGGTGGATTCTGGGCATATGATTGCCCAGTACACGCAGGCTGGGATCGTCAGCGAGCTGAAGCGCAACGCGGCACCCGCGTCTGCTGATTCAATCCCATCGTCCGCGATGCAGGAAGATCATGTGTCAATGGGGTGGGCGGCTGGTCGAAAACTACGTCGCAGTGTGGATGGGCTGCAACGGGTGCTGGCGATCGAGATGCTCACTGCTGCCCGCGCCATCGACATGCGTGACGGCGAGCCGGCGAATGGAACGGCTGCTGCGCTTGGAGTGCTCCGCCAGCGTGTGGAGGGCCCCGCGTCCGATCGCTTCCTCGCGCCGGAGATTGCCAGCTCTGTAGGGCTCGTCAAAGGGGGAGACTTTGTAGCTGCGGTGGAGGCCGCAGTGGGTGAATTGCGGTAGCGGGCACAGCACTTCGAGCGAAGCCGCTGATGTGGGTTGGCCATATCAGCAAGGGGAAGCTCTGTCTCGTATCCCAGACATGCAGCTGATTTCCGCCATTGTGAGTCACGCAATACTTCTTAGGCTGTTATCTACACCATATTTCAGCAAGGAATGTGATTGGAGGCTCACAATGGCTGGCCGTTACCCGAATGGTGACTTTTACGACTTCGAAAGCGAACTCCCTGCAGAAGAGAGGGAGATTCTCTACCGCGTCCGCGGGTGGACGCAGGAGAAAGTGCTCCCGATTGCAGTGGACTACTGGAACCGCTCAGAATTTCCGCATGAGTTGCTCCCGTCGATTGGGGAGCTCAACATCATCAGCCTGGTGCGTGGACAAGGTCGCTCCCGGCTGCTCGCTGGTCTGGTAGCAGCGGAGATTCACCGCGCCGACGGTTCGGTCGGCACATTTTTCTCGGGGCAAGATGGACTGTTCACGGGGAGTATTGAGCTCTTAGGCTCCGAGGAGCAGAAAGAACGCTGGCTCGACGACTTGTATGCCGTGCGAAAGACGGGTGTGCTGGCAATCACCGAGCCGGAGGCAGGCTCCGATGTCGCTCAAGGCATGCGAACCACTGCCACAAAGGTTGATGGCGGGTGGATCCTGAACGGCGCGAAACGGTGGATTGGCAACGCTACCTTTTCTGACTACGTCGCGGTATATGCCCGCGACCCTGAGGATGAGCAGGTCAAAGGCTTCATCGTGGATACCACGGCTGAAGGCTACAAAGCGACATTGATGGAAAACCGCATTGCTATTCGCGCAGTGCAGAACGCTGACATCACTCTTGACAACGTGTTCGTGCCAGACAGTGACAAGTTGGAGGGAGCAAACTCCTTCAAGGACATCAACAAAGTGTTTAAGAGCGCACGCTCTACGGTGGGCTGGCAGGCCGTCGGTACACAAATGGGTGCCCTCGATGTCGCGCTTGGCTATGCGGACGAGCGCATTCAGTTTGGTAGGAAAATCTCTTCGTTCCAGCTCAACCAAGACAAGCTGGCAACGATGCAGGGCAACTTGGTCGCAAGCGAGTCCATGATGGCCCAGTTGGCCCGTATGGAAGAGCGCGGGTCGGCAAACAACGAACAGTCCGCACTGGCGAAGGCGTTCACGTCAAAGCTGATGCGCGAGAGTGTGGCGCTTGGCCGCGAAATTATGGGCGGCAATGGCCTCATCTCCGACTATCGCATGGCGAAGATCTTCAACGATGCCGAGGCTATCTACTCCTACGAGGGGACCTACGACATCAATCAGCTCATCGTTGGCCGCTCGATCACCGGTGAATCCGCGTTTGTTTAGGGGGAGGAAAACATGAATGCACCACTTTCCGGTATCCGTGTCCTCGACCTTTCTCGGGTACTTGCTGGGCCCTTCTGCTCGATGATCTTGGCTGATCTTGGCGCGGAAGTAATCAAAGTCGAGTCCCCGTGGGGTGACGATTCCCGTCAGTTCGGTCCGTTTGTTGAGGGGAAGTCGGCGTACTACCGCTTGTTTAATCGCTCAAAATTGGGCATTACGTTGGACTTCAAGAATGAAGACGACAAAGAAGTACTACGGGATCTCGTACGACGTGCTGATGTCGTCGTGGAGAACTTTCGTCCCGGTGTATTGGAAAAGCTCGGCCTTGCGCCAGCGGAGCTGTTAAAGGTTAATCCTCGCCTGGTGGTCACCAGTATCTCCGGCTTTGGGCAAACGGGATCGCTGTCAAAAGAACCAGCGTACGACCTGGTCGCGCAGGCGATGAGTGGGCTGATGTCAATCACTGGCTGGCCGAACAGTAAGCCCACGCGAGTAGGAGTTTCGCTCGGTGATCTCATCCCCGGCCTCTACGCAGCGCTCGGTACAGTTTCTGCGCTCTATCAGCGAGAATCCTCTGGGAAGGGGCAGCACCTGGACCTTGCGATGTACGACTCGCTGATCTCCGTCATGGAATCTGTGGGCATGCGCGCGCTTTACGACGAGACGCCGCCCACCCGTATTGGAAACGACCACGGCCTTTCCGCTCCCTTCTCGACCTACGCGACCAAAGACGGCGACGTGGTTATTGCAATCACCACGAATCGACTGTTCGAGCGTCTCGCTAAGGCATTGGGAATGCCGGAACTCGCAACTGACCACCGGTTCGCCGAGCCAGTTGCTCGTTCCGAAAACAGGGTTGCGCTGCGCGAGCTGATTGAAGAAGCCCTAAGCACAAAAACTCGATCAGAAACCATCACTCTGTTCGAGGAATACGGAGTGCCTACCGCGCGTGTCTACGAACTGGATGAGGCGTTGCGCAGCCCCTTTGCCCAGGAGCGCGGTGTGATTGCAGAGGAAGCAGACGGGTTTCGCACCCTTGCCACGCCGCTCAAGCTGGACGGGATGGGAGCGCCGAATCCGGCACCGACACTGGGACAGCACAACGACTGCATTGAGGGTTGGCTGAGCGAAGAACCGCGCACTGGACAGGTCCCATAAAGGAGCGACATCATGGAAAACTCTCAAGAGCAGCGCCGGGGTGGGAGCACACGCCGCATTGTTGGTGCGAAAGTCATCGCAGTTCCGTCCCCTCCGCCTGAGCGAGAAACGGGTGACGCTGAACCTAAGAACAAATGGAGGTTTTTCCTCTACAGCGCGATCGGTTCCTTCGCCTTCTTTGTTCCGTTTACGGTCGGAGAGAATAATACGATCCTGCTTGACCACATTGTCACCTGGTTGCAAGCCTCGCTTAGCGGTGCACTGCCGTACATCACCCTCGTCATGATCACAGCAGGGGCGATCTACCAATTCGCCTCAGGTAAGTGGCGGGAGGATGTCGCAAGGATGGTTTTTGCGTTCCTCTCTGCGTTTGCCGTGTTGCTGTGCGCGATGCTTGTTTTTGGGTTCGGCCCTGCTTTCCTCTTCGATGAGCGCCTCGGCCCGTTTATCCTGAACAAACTCGTAATTCCCGTTGGTCTACTCATCCCGGTAGGTGCGGTATTTCTCGGCCTGCTCGTTGGCTTTGGCCTCATGGAGTTCATCGGTGTGATGGTGCAGCGCTTCATGCGCCCGGTGTATCGCACTCCGGGTAAGTCGGCGGTGGACGCCGTGGCCTCGTTCTTGGGGTCGTACTCTCTGGGGCTGTTGATTACCAACCGCGTATACCGGACCGGTGGGTACACAGCGAGGGAAGCGTCCATTATTGCAGCGGGATTCTCTACGGCATCGGCAACCTTCATGGTGGTGGTGGCACGCACCCTTGACCTTATGCACATTTGGGGCGTGTACTTCGCAGTAACGCTGATCGTGTGTTTCTTGGTAACTGCCGTTATCGTGCGTATCCCTCCCTTAAGCACAATCCCCGACGAGTACTATCCAGGTGTCACGCCGCAGCCAGAGGAGAAAGTCGAAGGAAAACTTGTCTCGGCAGCATGGCGTGAAGCGAAAGCGTTCTTGGTGCAGGCAGAATCGCTGCCAAAAACGATCTGGCGCAACTTCAAAGATGGCGTGCTTATGACCATCCAGGTCATCCCGGGCATTATGTCCGTCGGCATCATCGGTCTCGCGCTGGCGTTTTATACCCCAGTGTTCCGGTTCCTCGGTGTGCTGTTCTACCCGCTTGCATGGGCGGGGCAGTTACCTGATCCGTGGCTTGCATCCGAAGCTTTCGCTATCGGGCTCTCGGAGCTTTTCCTCCCCGCGACGCTGGTAGCCGACAGCGGATCTGATGTCTTGCGCTTCACCGTAGGCGTGGTGTCCATCAGCCAAGTGTTCTTCTTCTCCTCCATGATTCCGGCGGTGCTGGCAACGGAGATTCCTTTGAAGATTAGCCACATGGTGATCATTTGGTTCCAGCGAGTGGTGCTCTCCATCATTCTGACCCTGCCCCTCGCGTACTTGATTTTCTAACTCTCTACCCGTGAACCGAGTCTCGTATATGAGACATGCCACGGTATTACCCACTTCAAACCGATTGTGATGGCCGTTACTATCGGGTCATCCGATCGATGAGGCAACAAGAAAGGATTTTTCACATGGCAAAGAACTGGTCCGAAGGTGCACGCGAGGTTCGCTCTCCGCGAGGTACCGAGATCACTGCAAAGTCCTGGCAGACTGAGGCCCCGCTGCGCATGCTGCAGAACAACCTTGACCCCGAGGTTGCGGAGCGCCCTGATGACCTCGTCGTCTACGGCGGCACCGGTCGTGCGGCACGTAGCTGGGAGGCCTTTGACGCGATCGTCGATACGCTGAAGGACCTCGAGTCCGACGAGACGCTGCTGGTTCAGTCGGGCAAGCCGGTTGGCGTGTGGAAGACCAACGAGTGGGCTCCGCGCGTGCTCATCGCCAACTCCAACCTGGTGGGCGACTGGGCTGACTGGGAGCACTTCCGCAAGCTCGAGGACGAGGGCCTGATGATGTACGGCCAGATGACGGCCGGTTCCTGGATTTACATCGCGACCCAGGGCATCCTGCAGGGCACCTACGAAACCTTTGCTGCTGTGGCGAAGAAGCGTTTCGACGGCACCCTCGCCGGTACGCTGACGCTGACCGGCGGTTGTGGCGGCATGGGTGGCGCGCAGCCGCTGTCCGTCACCCTCAACGGCGGTGCCTGCCTCATCGTCGACGTGGACGAGGGTCGTCTGAAGCGTCGCCAGGGCAAGCGCTACCTCGACGAGGTCACCACCGACCTTGAGGAAGCGATCAAGCTGGTTACTGACGCGAAGAATGAGAAGCGCGCGCTCTCCGTCGGTCTCGTCGGCAATGCTTCCGAGGTGTTCCCGGAGATGTTGCGCCGCCACCGTGCAGGCGAATTCACCGTGGACATCGTCACCGACCAGACTTCCGCACACGATCCACTGTCTTACCTGCCAACCGAGGTACCTTTCGAAACTTGGCACACCGAGGCCGCTGAGGACCCGACCACCTTTACCAAGAAAGCCCGTGAGGCCATGGCCGCGCAGGTCCAGGCAATGGTCGAGTTCCAGGACGAGGGTGCCGAGGTGTTCGACTACGGCAACTCCATCCGCGACGAGGCTCGCAAGGCTGGCTACTCCCGAGCGTTTGAGTTCCCGGGCTTCGTCCCGGCCTACATCCGCCCGCTCTTCTGCGAGGGCCTTGGCCCCTTCCGCTGGGTTGCGCTTTCTGGTGACCCGGAGGACATCAAGGTCACCGACCAGGCCATCAAGGAAGCCTTCCCGGACAACGAGCACCTGCACCGCTGGCTCGATGCTGCCGAGGAGTACGTGGAATTCGAGGGCCTGCCGGCACGTATTTGCTGGCTGGGCTACGGCGAGCGTGCCAAGGCCGGCGTGATCTTCAACAACCTGGTCAAGGAAGGCAAGGTCAAGGCGCCGATCGTCATCGGCCGCGACCACCTCGACTCCGGCTCTGTAGCCTCCCCGTACCGCGAGACCGAGTCTATGCTTGACGGCACCGATGCCGTGGCTGACTGGCCGCTGCTCAACGCCATGACCGCTGTGTCCGGCGGTGCGACCTGGGTGTCCATCCACCACGGAGGTGGCGTTGGCATGGGTCGCTCCATTCACACCGGCCAGGTCACGGTCGCAGACGGCACCGAGCTCGCCGAGGCGAAGCTCAAGGCCGTGCTCACCAATGACCCGGGCATGGGTGTGATCCGCCACGTGGATGCTGGCTACTCCCGCGCCGATGAGGTTGCAAAGGAGCGCGGCGTGCGTATCCCAATGAAGTTCCAGGCGCGCGACTAATCACGCCTCTCAACGCTGACGCACCTTTTTTTGGGGGGCGTCAGCGTTTACCTATTTTATTAATCTGGACCCTGCATATCCACTAAGAAAGGCACGTATGAGCACCTTCATCACTGGTATTTCTGAGCTGCGGACAGTTTCTGAACTCGGCACAATAAAGAATGCTGCCCTACTTATTTCAAACGGCGTGATTTCCTGGGTCGGACCTGCCCAGGACGCCCCGAAGGAAGCGGCCGAAGCTACAGAGACAATCGACATCGGCGGGCGCGCGGTCCTGCCCGGGTGGGGGGATTCCCACTCCCATATGGTCTTCGACGGCAACCGCGCCGAGGAGTTCGAGGCCCGCATGGCTGGCGAATCTTACGCCGCCGGCGGCATCGCCGTGACAATGGAGGCGACCCGCGCTGCCGGCGAGGAGCGCCTGGACCAATTAGTGGCGGAGCGCGTCGCCGCCGCCCAGGCCCTGGGTACCACGACCTTTGAGACCAAAACTGGGTACGGACTCGATGTAGATTCTGAAGCGGAAGCCGCCAGGGTTGCTTCCCGGCACGTAGATGAGGTGACGTTTCTCGGCGCACACCTCGTGCCGCCGGGGGCGGACGCTGACGAATACATCGAAGAGGTCGTCGGTCCGATGCTGGATGCTGTGAAGGACCACGTGCAGTGGATCGACGTGTTCTGCGAGCGAGGCGCATTCGATGAAGAGCAATCGCGCCGTGTCCTCGAAGCGGGCAAGAAGCTTGGCTTGGGCGTGCGCGTACACGGCAACCAACTCGGCGAAGGCCCGGGTGTGAAGCTTGCAGTGGAGATGGGCGCGGCGAGCGTTGACCACGTCAACTATGTGACTGATGAGGACATCGAGCTTCTGGCTGGTTCAGACACCGTCGCTACCTTGCTGCCTGCCTGTGACCTGTCCACCCGTGAGGACCTAGCACCGGGCCGCAAACTTATCGACGCCGGAGCCACCGTCGCCATCGCATCCAACCTCAACCCAGGCACGTCGTTTACGTCCTCGATGAACTTCTGTGTGACTACGGCAGTGCTGCAGCAGCATCTCACCCTTGATGAGGCCATCGAAGCTGCGACCACAGGTGGGGCAAAAGCACTGCGCCGTCATGATGTCGGTGGCGGCAAGGATCCTCAAGGACGCCCCGCTAAGGGGACACTCGTGCCAGGTGCCGCAGCCGACTTGCACATCCTCGATGCAGAAAACGCGATCAATCTTGCCTACCGGCCGGGTATGCCGATCACGTGGCAGACCTGGGTGGCGGGGAAGAAAGTCTACGGGTAGATGCTGCTCCCGGTCTCCTGCGAAGCCTGAAAAACCCTCCTGAGGTGCGGATTTGTTGCTATTACCGGTGCCATGTAAAGTAACAATCCGTGCCCGAGAGAGCACAACAAATCAATAAGGCCCTGTGGCGCAGTTGGTTAGCGCGCCGCCCTGTCACGGCGGAGGTCGCGGGTTCAAGTCCCGTCAGGGTCGCAGAACTGCCTCGTGTAGTTCCGGCCAGATAGCTCAGTTGGTAGAGCACACGCCTGAAAAGTGTGGGGTCGCCAGTTCGATCCTGGCTCTGGCCACACCCCAGCCCCTCCACACTGTGGAGGGGCTTCGTGTTGTGTACACGGGCCGCCATGGAGTATTCGGTAGGCTGGGCCACCAATTGAGCCAATGAACCCTAACGGAATTCTCAAAAGGAGCGATCATGTCGGAGACTGCAGGAACGAACCCGGAGCTTTCCAAGAACGAGGAAAAGGGCCAGTACGAGATCCACGTGGGCGGCGAGCTCGCCGGTTTCGCCACTTACACCGACAATGGGGACGCGCGCGAGCTGCCCCACACGGTTGTCGATCCCAAGTTCCGCGGCCAGGGCCTGTCGAAACCGCTGATCAAGTTCGCGCTTGACGACGCGCGCGTGGACGGCCGCACCGTCATCCCCTCCTGCCCGGCGGTGGCGCGCTACATCGTGCAGAACCCCGAATACAAGGACCTGGTCGAGTAAACCAGCGACTCTAACGGGCTAAATCACGTAGTGCCCGTTGTCGAAGTAGCAGTCCGGGTCCACGAGCTTGCGAACCTCGCTCTCCTTGCACTCTCGCGCCTTGGCGGGAATGCCCACCGCGATGGAGTTTTCCGGGATGTCCTTGGTGACCACTGCGTTGGCACCAACGGCGGAATTGGATCCGATGGTGACTGGGCCTAAGATTTTTGCGCCTGCGCCGATAGTGACGTTGTCGCCAATCGTGGGGTGGCGCTTAGTCTGCGTGAGTACCTGGCCGCCGAGTGTGACTCCGTGGTAGAGCATGACGCCATCGCCGATCTCCGCGGTTTCTCCGATGACGATGCCCATGCCGTGGTCGATAAAGAAGCGGCGGCCGATGGTGGCACCAGGGTGGATCTCAATGCCGGTGAAGAACCGGTTCGCCTGCGCGAGGATGCGTGCAAGACCCTTGATGTCGCGCTGCCACATCCAGTGGCAGATGCGGTGAACCCAAATCGCGTGGAGGCCGGAATACACGATGGCGTTTTCCACGTCGCCGCGAGCTGCGGGGTCATGCGCCCTCGCGTTGTCCAAGTCCTCTTTAATGCGCGAAAAGATGCTGAGCATGCGGGAGAGTTTACCTTTCGTTATCTGCCCGGTGAGACGGTGCAGGGTGTATCGCTACGACGGCCTCAAAGTAGGCAGGTCAGGGCGACGGGGGAGCAGGAATAAAAAATGAGCACCACCGGGATGGCGGTGCTCAATTGCATGCGCGTACCGAGTAGTACGCGCGGGACAGATTAGTCGCGGATGTCCTCGTAGAGGATGGTGGAGACGTAGCGCTCACCGAAGTCCGGGATGATGACCACGATGGTCTTGCCCTCGTTCTCCGGGCGTGCAGCGACCTCGAGCGCGGCCTTCACGTTTGCGCCAGCGGAGATGCCAGCCAGGACTGCGTCCTCGCGCGCCAGCTCGCGGGAGGTGGCGACGGCGTCCTCGTTGGAGACGGTGATGATCTCATCGACCTGGTTGCGGTCGAAGGTGCCCGGGATGAAGTTGGCGCCCAGGCCCTGGATCTTGTGCGGGCCAGCCTCGCCGGTGGACAGCAGCGGGGAGGCAGCCGGCTCGACGGCGATGTTCTTTACCTCGGCCTTCTGCTCCTTGAGGTACTTGCCAGCACCGGAGATGGTGCCGCCGGTACCCACGCCAGCGACGAGGATGTCTACCTCACCATCGGTGTCCTCCCAGATCTCCGGGCCGGTGGTGGCGTAGTGGATGGCCGGGTTTGCCTCGTTCTCAAACTGGCGGGCCAGAATAGCACCCGGGTCGTTGGCCACGATCTCGTCAGCCTTCTCCACAGCACCCTTCATGCCAGCGGCACCCGGGGTCAGCACGATCTCTGCACCGAAGGCGCGCAGCACCACGCGGCGCTCGGTGGACATGGTCTCCGGCATGGTGAGGATGACCTTGTAGCCCTTGGCCGCGCCAGCGAGGGCGAGCGCGATACCGGTGTTGCCGGAGGTTGCCTCGACGATGGTGCCGCCCGGCTTCAGGTCGCCGGACTTCTCAGCGGCCTCGATGATGGCCTTGCCGATGCGGTCCTTGACCGAGTTTGCCGGGTTGTAGAACTCCAGCTTGGCCAGCACGCGGGCCTTGGAGTCCTTGGTAATGCCTTGCAGCTCGACCAGCGGGGTGCCGCCGATGAGTTCCAGAACGTTGTTAGCAATCTTTGCCACTGGGAGATCAGCTCCTTAGTTGTTTTTGCTTTCGCGTTGTGGTGCTCACTATACACACAAAAAGTAGACCGGCTAGTTCATTCAAAACGAACTGCTTGGTTTGGAGGCTAGGCGGGGGTGGCGTGGCGTCGATAAGCAAAGGCTCGGGGCGTGGGGCTGAACTTTCACTACCCCCGATCGCGCGTTATGATGTTGGTGTTTCAATGTCAAGTTCGATCCAATGCCCCCAATGGGGGCACACGGATGGGTGGAAGGCACGCAGCAATGACCATGGATGCACAGCGGATTAAAGACGATGATGATGCAATCCGCGCCGCACTGACCGCGCTGAAAACGGCCACCGGCATCCCCGTGGCCATGTACGGGACCCTGCTGCCCGACGGCAGGCTGCAGATTACGCAGTGGATCGGGCTGCGTACCCCGGCGCTGCAGGACCTGGTGCTCGAGCAGGGGGCTGGCGTGGGTGGACGAGTGGTGAGCACTCGCCGCGCGGTCGGTGTGTCCGATTACACGCGCGCAAACGTGATTTCCCACGAGTACGACAAGCACATTCAGGACGAGGGGCTGCACTCCGTGGTTGCGGTGCCGGTCATCGTGCTGCGCGAGATCCGCGGCGTGCTCTATGTCGGTGTGCACTCGCCGGTGCGCCTCGGCGACAAGGTGATTGAAGAGGTCGCGATGACCGCGCGCACCCTGGAGCAGGAGCTGGCGGTGAACTCGGCGCTGCGCAACGCAGGCGACGGTAAGGCGAACCCGAAGACCGGCCGCGTGATGAATGGCGCGGAGTGGGAGCAGATCCGCGCGACGCACTCGAAGCTGCGCATGCTGGCCAACCGCGTCGACGACGACGCGCTGCGCAAGGAGCTCGAGCAGCTCTGTGACCAGATGGTTTCGCCAGTACGCATCAAGCAGACGACCAAGCTATCTGCCCGCGAGCTCGACGTGCTCTCCTGCGTTGCCCTCGGCCACACCAACGTGGAGGCTGCGGAAGAAATGGGCATCGGTGCCGAGACCGTGAAGTCCTACCTGCGCAGCGTGATGCGCAAGCTGGGCGCGCACACCCGCTACGAGGCGGTCAACGCCGCACGCCGCATCGGCGCGCTGCCCTAAGGGGTTAAGACGCCTGACGCCGCGGGTGCGGAGTTGAGTACAGTGGGGCGCGTGAAAGAGCGATTCCTTGTAACTGGCGGTAACCGACTTGAAGGCGTGGTCAAGGTTGACGGCGCGAAGAACAGCGTGCTCAAACTCATGGCCGCTGCACTGCTTACCGAGGGGACGACCACCCTGCACAACTGCCCCGAGATTCTCGACGTGCCCTTGATGCGCGATGTGCTTGTCGGCCTGGGCTGCGACGTGGAGATCGACGGGCCGACCGTGCGTATTACCACCCCGGCGAGGGTCTCGCCGCGCGCTGACTTCGAGGCAGTCAGGCAGTTCCGCGCCTCCGTCGCCGTGCTCGGCCCCCTGGTCGCGCGCTGCGCGGAGGCCTACGTTGCGCTCCCGGGCGGCGACGCGATCGGCTCGCGCCCGCTCGACATGCACCAGTCTGGGCTGGAGAAGCTGGGCGCGACCACGCACATCGAGCACGGTGCCGTGGTGGCGAAGGCCGACAAGCTCACCGGCGCGAAGATCAACCTGGATTTCCCTTCCGTCGGTGCCACCGAGAACATCCTCACCGCCGCAGTGCTTGCCGACGGGCAGACGGTCCTGGATAACGCCGCCCGCGAACCAGAAATCGTGGACCTGTGCGACATGCTCAACTCCATGGGCGCGCGCATCAGCGGCGCGGGCACGTCCACCATCACCATCGATGGCGTCGACGAACTGCACCCCACCGAACACTATGTGGTCGGCGACCGCATTGTCGCTGGCACCTGGGCGTACGCCGCGGCAATCACGCAGGGCGACATCACGGTCACCGGCATCGCGCCGCGCCACCTCCACCTCGCGCTGTCCAAACTCAAGCTCGCTGGCGCGAACGTGGAGACCTACGACAACGGCTTCCGCGTGCGCATGGACCAGCGCCCCAAGGCGGTGGACTACCAGACCCTGCCGTTCCCCGGCTTTCCGACGGACCTGCAGCCGATGGCCATCGCGATCAGCGCCGTCGCCGAAGGCGTCACTGTGATCACCGAGAACGTCTTCGAGGCGCGCTTCCGCTTTGTCGACGAAATGCTGCGCCTGGGTGCCGACGCCAACGTCGACGGCCACCACGTGGTCATCCGTGGCGTTGACCACCTGTCTTCCACCGACGTGTGGTCCAGTGACATCCGCGCGGGTGCGGGCCTGGTGCTCGCCGGGCTGGTTGCCGACGGGGAGACGACCGTGCACGAGGTGCACCACATCGATCGCGGCTACCCGAAGTTCGTCGAGCAGATCAACGAGCTCGGCGGGCACATTGAGCGCGTGCTTGCATAGCAACGTTTCTGGGGGCACATAACGAGCTTTGAGCGATGCTTGAAAACGTGCTGTGTGCTGGGGATTTGTGTTGGTGTGTGGGT
>NZ_KV818017.1:0-256 GCF_001814825.1 Corynebacterium sp. HMSC071B10
GGTGTCGACGCCCTCGTCGTCGACGAAGAACGCGAGGATCAGCGAGTTGTTCGGGTAGAAGCCGAGGATGCCGGGGAGGTTCGCGAGTATCTCGCCGTGGGATGCAAGCGTGTGGGAATGAGTGGACATGGCAGTGCTCCTTTGCACGAATACGGGGTGTATGTGGTCAATCCCGTATTCGGCCCGGCTCTGCCGGTCGCAGGCGTATCCCAGCAGTGCAGCACTCATGTGTGCCGAGCGTCGCTAGCGCAGCCTG
>NZ_KV818018.1:0-361 GCF_001814825.1 Corynebacterium sp. HMSC071B10
GCTGACGTTGCCACTCGGGTACGTCACCAAGTCCACGGCCGGCCGCTTTTCGGAGATGGCGTCGTCGGGTATCGCGTTCGCGGCGTCCGTGCCGCACGTGATCCTGCGGCCCGTCATCGCCGCGGTGGTTACGCCGACCGTCATCGCCTTCGGAATTCTGGCGGTGGATTGGCGCGTCGGTTTGGTTCTTGTCGCGTCAGCGCCGGTGCTCTTCTTCGCCTACCGGGCTATTGGCCGGGTCGGCGGGGAGTCGGACGAAGCGCATGCTGAGGCCGTCGCTGCCGTCTCCGGCAGGCTGATCGAGTTCACCCGCGGCCAGCAGGCGATTCGCGCCGCGGGCGACGGTTCGGCGGCGGACGCG
>NZ_KV818019.1:0-4068 GCF_001814825.1 Corynebacterium sp. HMSC071B10
TGACGCTGTGCTGATTGAACGCATTGGTGCTGTTCATCGGGATAATTACGGTGTCTACGGCGTGCGGACAATGTGGCATGCGCTTGACCGTGACGGAATCGACATCGGTCGTGAACAAACCGCCCGGCTGATGCGCCTAGCTGGTGTTTCTGGCAAAGGCAAAGGCAGATCACCAATCACAACCCGTACACCTCAACAGGCCGGATCTGCGCCCAGACTTGGTCGAGCGTGAGTTCAAAGCCCCCGGCCCGAACAAACTGTGGGTGGCTGACATTACGTATGTGCGCACGAAGAAAGGCTTTGTGTACGCCGCGTTTGTCACCGACGTTTACTCTCGACGGATCGTTGGGTGGGCGTTATCAGACTCCATGCGCACCGAAGCGTTGCCGCTGCAAGCTCTTAATCAGGCGATCGTGTGTGCTGAGGAAACAACAGGTCTCATTCACCATTCGGATCACGGCTCGCAGTACGTCAGCGTGGTCTACAACGAGCGCCTTGCCCAGCACGGGATTGCCGCTTCCACCGGAACTGTCGGGGATTCTCATGACAATGCTCTGGCTGAAAACGTTAACGGCTCTTACAAGAATGAGCTGATCCATACTCGCAGGTGGGATGATGTTGTCGAGGTAGAAATCGCGACGTTCGAGTGGGTGTCATGGTGGAACGAGGTAAGGCTCCACCAAAGCCTGGGATATCGAACCCCAGCCGAGGTGGAAACCGAATTGTGGAAGAAGAACCCGCAACAGGGAATAATAGAAATCAAGGAACATGCCTAGGAACAAAACTCGGGGCACTTCAAGCCCCTTATATGGCTCTGGATGTGGTGATTGCTGCAGAACCGTCATCAGTAAGGGTGACTTTTCCATCTACGCGGTAGACTTCACGCAACATTTTTGCGGTTAACACGTCCTTAGCTGCTCCGTGTGCGTATACAGTGCCCGCGTGGAGTACCGCAATGCGGTGAGCGAAGCGCGCTGCTTGTGAAAGATCGTGCATCGAAACCACGACCGCCGCGGGTGCTTCAGCTGCATAGGCGCGAATATGCTCCATGAGGATGAGCTGATTTCTTAGGTCAAGAGCGCTGGTTGGCTCGTCCAGTAGTAATGCCTGCGGCCGGCATACGATGGCCTGGGCGAAGCTTACTAATTGACGCTGGCCGCCGGAGAGCTGGGACATTGTTCGGGATTCTAGGTCTTCTAGCCCCAGCCGCGTGAGGACCGAGCTGACTCGGTCCTGTGTGGATGTGGCTACCCGTAGTCCGCTGAATCCCGTCCGGGAATGCTGGAGTGCCAGAAGTACCGATTCGAATACGGTAAGGGTGCTTTCCGGCGGGGGATCCTGTGGCAAATATACTGCCTCGGGCCCAGTGACGTCGCCGCTGAATCGGCATAGGTTAGCCATGCAGCGCAGCAAAGTCGACTTACCAGCGCCATTAGGGCCGACGAGGGCGGTGACGGTTCCAGCTTCGATCTTTGGGAGACATACGTCATTCAGTATCTGTTCGTCTCCATGGGAAAAGCACAGGTTATCTACCCGGAGTGTGGGTTCTGGCGGAACCGTGGGCGGTTGTTCCACGAGGGGGTCCTTTCTGGGGCAGGAAGTACTGGGAGAGGCGATCATTAGGTTGAGGAGACAGTTCGGGGGCGGCGTCGCAAAACAATGAGGACGACGAACACGGGAACGCCCACAATCGCGGTGATGATGCCGACAGGCAGAATCGCCCCAGGCTGGATCAGCTTGGATACCACTGAGGCTGAGGTCAGCAAAAGCGCACCTGAGATGATGGACGTGGTGAGGAAGAAGCGTTGGTCCTCACCAACGAGCATCCTGGCGATATGTGGGCCGACGAGTCCGATGAAACCAATTGTCCCGGCCATCGAAACGGCAGTTGCCGCCATAAGGGAGACTCCCACCAGCGTGTACGTGCGCAGCTTTGGGATATTGATACCCATGGACCTAGCGCGGTCGTCGCCCATTCGAAACGCGGTCAGCGTCCACGCATTGCGGTAGAAGTAAGCAATTCCGATTAGTGAGATGACCGCGAGAAGGCCGATCTGAGGCCACGTAGCGCGCGTAAGGCTGCCCAAGGTCCAGAAAACCACCTGCTCTAATTGGGTCTGCGAGGCGAGGTACTGCATTAGCGCTAGTAGAGCATCGAAGAGGAACACGATGGCTATGCCCAGCAGAATCATTCCCTCGGTACCAGAGCTCTTTGACCGAGAGAATAGGACGATCACCGCACAGGCCGCGAGGGCGAAGACCCAAGCACTGCCCGCCATTCCCAGCGCTGCCCCGATTCCCGCCGCGGTGAATCCTGAGACGGTGGCAAAGGCTGCGCCAAAGCTCGCAGCGGCGGAAATGCCCAGCGTATAGGGCTCTGCCAAGGGGTTATCCAAGATGGTTTGCATCTCTGCGCCGGCAGCAGCGAGGGTGCCACCGATGAGCACCGCTGTGACGGTCATAGGCAGACGTATATCAAAGATGATCTGCCAGTCAATTGGGCGGGAATCGCTGGGGTGAAAGAGCACGTAGAGCGCCTCATTTGCGTTCAAACTGCTGCCGATGAGGAAATCTATGGCAATGGTGACGCATAGCAGGGCCGTAAGCCCTGCGATGATCGCTACCTTTCGCCTGCTAGCTGTTCGGTACCAGTTTGACCGGGGGCGTTGCCGTTGCGGGGTAGAGTTTTGGTCGTCCACCTCGCTTCCGGTGGCAATTGATTGCGCTCGTGCTCCGTGGCTCATGGCAAACCAGTCCAGAAGGTGCCGCTAGCCTCCACAGGGAGGAATTTTTCATGTAGTTCTTCCAAATCGGCCTGCGGGTCGACATCGGAAAACAGGTCGGGGTGCATGGCTTTGGCAAACCACTCGATGGCTAGGTAGTTGTATGGGGAGTCGTAGAAGTGATGCCACGCAGCGTAGGCCCGCTTGTTCTTGACCGCCCGCATTTCCTTAAGGACAGGTTGCCCGTCAACAACGCGTTGGAAGTCTTTGGCTGCCTGTTCGGTGGACTCGTCGTAGCCCAGGGGTACAAAGCCATTCTTCTTTGGCTGCTGCTTGGCGCCGGTCCAGTCTGCGCCGGTGGCGATGATGACGTCTGGGTCTTTTTCAGCTAGCGCCTCGGGAGAGACTTGCCCCTGCTTGGCGTCGATCATATCGTCGCCCACGTTTTCGCCACCCGCTGCGTTAACAATTTGGGCTAGGTTGGACTTAGCGAAGGTAGAGCAGCAGTCGAAGTAGCCGGGAGCTCGCCAGAGGAAGGTCGGTGTGGGGGTGGCCTTGGCTTTTTCTAGGCGCTCCTGAACCATGTTCACCTTGGACTCATAGAACTCGGCATACTCTTCCGCTTCCTTCTCGTGGCCGAGTACCTTGCCGAGCAAGCGCACGCTCGGTGCGGTGTTCTTCACCGGGTCGGTAAAGTAATCGACGGTAACCGTGGGGATTCCGGCCTTTTCTAGACCGTCTACGATGCCAGCATCCTGGGCGGCTTCGAAGCTGCTTGCGGAGACAATGAAGACATCTGGACGGGAATTCAAAGCTTGCTCAACGGACATCGAGCCGTCGTAAACTTCACCAGTTTGCTCAATATCTTCGATCTCTGAGAATTTCTGTTCGTACTTCTTGTACGTGCCAGGGTCGTTCTGCTCCAGGTCATCTGGCCAGGCAACGATGCCCTGGAGCGGGTTTTCTTTGTTGAGGATGGATGTCGTGTAAAGCATCCGTTGCCCGCCCATGAGGACCCGATCGACGTTCTTCGGGACCTCGACTTCGCGCCCGAGAATGTCGGTGATCTGTTGCTTTTCTCCGTCATCTGCGGTCTGTTGTTCATCGTTAGTGCTGCAGGCAGCGGTCATAAGGAGGGCAGTGGCGGTGACGGCTGAGGCGACTACGCGGGCCATTCGGTGGTGAGGGGCGCGTGGGGTTTTAAAACCGCGAGCCCTAGTTGTCGTGAGGGACAAGGCAATCCTTTCTTCCAAGTGGATCTATTAGGTTAGCCATACCTTTGTTTATCTGCAATGGGTGATGAAACTTTTACCCCCAACATTCCCGTTAAGTCAGTTCATTCAGT